>CAMWYV010000001.1 GCA_947178565.1 uncultured Porphyromonadaceae bacterium
TCCTTGCCTATCACTCCTGAGGGTGTTTTTGAACACGCCGCAAGTATTATGGCGATAGTAAAGACTGCCGGGAGAGATTTGAGGCGTTTCATTTTCCGGCGAAAGAAGAATGGTCTGTGGTGAGATATTTGCCGTAGAACAGAACCAGTACAACCATGCCAACCGATATAGCTGCATCGGCGAGATTGAATACCGGCTGGAAGAAGAGGAAGTTTCTGCCTCCGATCCACGGGATCCATTCGGGCCAGTCGAAACTGAACAGCGGGAAGTAGAACATATCGACTACCATGCCGTGGAAAAGCGGCGCATATCCTCCTCCCTCAGGGAAGAGTACTGCAATCTCCGGTGGATACGGGTTGTCGAATATAACGCCATAAAACACACAGTCAATGATATTTCCTGCCGCTCCTGCGGTGATGAGGGCGATACAAATCATGAAGCCGGTTGATACCCACTGCTTGTCTTTTATTTTAAAGATAATCCAAGCGAGTGCTCCAACGGCGACAATTCTAAACAGAGTGAGGAAGAGTTTGCTTCCCATCTCCATGCCAAACGCCATGCCGTTGTTTTGTACGAAAACGAGCTGACACCAGTCAAAAATGCGATAGTCCTCTCCGAGATAGAAGTGGGTTTTGACCCAGATTTTGATAACCTGGTCAAGAATGACCACAATCAGTATAACCGCGAGCGCCAATAGTCCTTTATGTGATTTCATCAGCGGTTGGTGTTCTTCTGGTCAATACCGAGAGTTGCGTGAGGCACCGCCCTTAGTCTTTCCTTAGGTATGAGCTGACCGGTGGCGCGGCAGATGCCGTAGGTTTTGTTTTCAATTCTGACAAGTGCCGCCTGAAGGTGCTGAATGAATTTGAGCTGACGCTGGGCGAGTCTGCCCGCTTCTTCTTTGCCGAGCGTACTTGCTCCCTCTTCCAGAATCTTGAAAGTGGGTGATGTATCAGCAATATCATTGCCTTCGGTGTTGGTGACATCAGCTTTCAGTAGCTCATAGTCTTTCTTCGCTTTCTCGAGTTTCTCAAGAATGAGTTCCTTGAACTCCTGCAGTTCTTCGTCAGAATATCTGGTTTTCTTGTTATCCATTTCCATTCAGCATCAAACTTTATTGACGGCAACTTTGACTTCAGTGCCGTCAAGGTCAAGGATTTCCACCCCGTCGTTGCCAGTGAGCCGGGCAACAGTCACCTCATCGGCGAGTACCTGACGGGCGATATATCCGGCATATTCTGTAACAGCCGCATCTGTTTCGGCATCAGGCTCAAAGACGAGTGTGATACGATCGGTTATATCAAATCCTCTGCTCTTTCGTATATTCTGAATTCTATTGACGATATCCCTGGCGATACCTTCAGCTTTGAGCGCATCGGTAACGGTGACATCAAGTGCCACTGTGACAGAGCCTTCGTTAGCAACCAGCCACCCGGGAATGTCCTGAGATATAATCTCCACATCTGCTTTTTCGATAACGGCAGGAGTGCCTGCGGCATCGAGAGTTACAGTGCCGTCTTTTTCAAGTGCAGCGATCTGCTGCTGAGTCATAGCCTGAACCGCAGCGGCAACCTGCTTCATGGTTTTGCCGAATTTGGGACCGAGCTTCTTGAAATCGGGCTTAACTTTCTTGACGAGCATACCGTCGCCTGTAGCGTCAACAATTCTGAGTTCCTTGACATTAACCTCGCCGAGAAGAAGCGGTTTGATTTTTTCGAGATCCTGCGCCATTTCATTATTGAGAGCGGGCACAATGATTGCCTGAAGTGGCTGACGCACCTTGATAGCTGCTTTGCGGCGGAGCGCGAGCACCATAGATGTTACCGTCTGTGCAAGGTGCATTCTCTCTTCGAGCTTCTTATCAATAAGAGCTGCATCCGAAACCGGGAAAGCTGCAAGATGAACAGACTTCGCAGCGGGGTTGAGGTCGGCATACAGACGGTCGGCATAGAATGGCGCGATAGGTGCGATAAGGAGGGCAACGTTGCGGAGACAGGTATATAGTGTCTGGAAAGCGCTGAGTTTGTCATCGTTCATCTCTCCACCCCAGAATCTTTTGCGGTTGAGACGCACATACCAGTTGCTGAGGTTGTCGCACACAAAATCGTTGATAGCGCGCGCAGCCTTGGTAGGCTCATAGTCGTTGAGGTCGTCATCAACTTCGGCAATGAGTGAATTTAGCAGCGAGAGAATCCAACGGTCAATTTCCGGACGATCCTCAACAGGAATCTGCTGTGCCTCGGGATCAAAATTATCCACATTGGCATACAATGCAAAGAAGGAGTATGTGTTGTAGAGCGTTGCGAAGAGTTTACGGGCAACTTCCTGCACTCCGGCTTCGTCGAATTTGAGATTGTCCCACGGCGAAGAGTTGGCAATCATATACCATCTCAGGGGATCTGAACCGAATTTTTCTATTGCCTCAAAGGGGTTGACGGCATTGCCTAGACGCTTTGACATCTTGTTGCCGTCCTTGTCAAGCACAAGACCGTTTGAAACGACAGCCTTGTATGCCTTGTCGCCAAAAACCATTCCTGCGATAGCATGAAGGGTGAAGAACCATCCACGGGTCTGATCCACACCTTCTGCAATGAAATCGGCGGGGAAAAGTTCGCCATTGTCAAATGCTTCTTTGTTTTCAAAGGGGTAGTGAATCTGTGCGTATGGCATAGAGCCGCTATCAAACCACACGTCGATAAGGTCTGTTTCCCGTGTCATCGGTTTGCCCGATTTGGAAACGAGGACAATATCATCGACATAGGGGCGGTGAAGGTCTATTTTTCCGTAATTTTCCTTTGAATACTCACCGGGAACAAACCCTTTGTCGCGATATGGATTGCTTTTCATCACCCCGGCTGCAACAGCCTTGTCTATTTCGTTGAACAGTGTTTCGACCGAGTCAATGCATATTTCCTCTGAAGCGTCTTCTGTTCTCCAGATAGGTAAGGGCGTGCCCCAGTATCTGCTGCGTGACAGGTTCCAGTCCTGAAGATTCTCCAGCCACTTGCCGAATCGTCCTGTGCCGGTGCTCTGGGGTTTCCATTTAATCTGAGTGTTGAGTTCCATGAGCTTCTCTCGCGCTGCAGTGGTGCGGATAAACCAACTGTCCAGAGGATAGTAGAGCACAGGCTTGTCTGTGCGCCAGCAATGTGGATAGCTGTGGGTATGTTTCTCGATCTTGAATACGAGTCCCTGTTGTTTGAGCATCATACAGATTTCAATGTCAAGGGATTCGGTTTCCGGAGTAGCCTCGGGGTTATATGCGTTCTTTACAAATTTCCCCTGCCAGGGAGTATAAGCCTCGACGTCAACCATTGTCTCGACAAATTTGGGGTCAAGATCGCTGATGAGGTAGAATTTGCCGGTAAGGTCAACCATCGGACGGATATTTCCGTCTTTATCGGTTAGATGGAGGGGCGGGATACCGTTCTGACGCGATACACGAAGGTCGTCAGCACCGAAAGTCCCCGCGATATGCACTATCCCGGTACCGTCGGCAGTGGTAACATAGTCGCCGGGAATTACACGGAAAGCTCCTTCACCGGGATTTACCCAGGGGATAAGCTGACGGTATGTAATACCGACGAGGTCTTCTCCCTTGACTTTTGCTACGACGGAATACGGGATGGTTTTGTCACCTTTATTATAAGAGTCAAGAGGCAGTTCGGCTCCTTTAGCTCCGAGTACTGATGTGACAAGTGCCTCTGCCAGTACGACAGTCACAGGTTCACCATTGTATGGATTGTATGTGCGTGCTATTACGTAATCGATAGCTGGACCAACGGCAAGTGCGGTATTGCTGGGGAGAGTCCATGGAGTGGTTGTCCATGCTAGAAAGTAGGGTTTTCCCCAGCCGTTCATGTCGGGTGTGGGTGAGGTTACCGGGAACTGGGCGATGCATGTGGTGTCCTTCACATCACGGTAGCATCCGGGCTGATTCAGCTCGTGTGTGCTTAGTCCGGTGCCCGCAGCGGGGGAGTATGGCTGTATAGTATATCCTTTGTAGAGATAGTTCTTGTCGTATAGCTGACGTAGAAGCCACCACACGGATTCAATGTATCTGTTGTCGTATGTGATATACGGATCGGTCATGTCCACCCAATAACCCATAGAGTTGGTGAGTGTTTCCCATTCCCTGGTATATTTCATGACCTCAGCACGGCAAGCGGCGTTGTATTCATCCACTGAAATCTTGTGTCCGATATCCTCCTTGGTAATTCCGAGGCTCTTTTCCACTCCGAGTTCCACCGGAAGCCCGTGAGTGTCCCATCCGGCTTTGCGCTTAACATGGAATCCCTTCATGGTTTTGTATCGGCAGAAGATATCCTTGATTGTTCTCGCCATCACGTGATGAATACCCGGCATTCCGTTTGCCGAAGGAGGACCTTCGTAAAACACAAATGACGGGCAGCCTTCGCGCTCTTTGACGCTCTGCTCAAACAATCCTTGTTTATTCCACCGGTCAAGTACCTCTTTGTTTATATCTGAAAGATTAAACCGGTTATATTCAGTGAATTTATTTTTCATCGCTTTAGCTTTATGGCTGTATATCCTTTAAGGATTATTGCTGGGTCTGGTATGAGTAAATATCAACGAGTTTGATGTCGAAAACGAGATTTGAGAATGGTAGAATGTTTCCGGTAGATTGTGTGCCATAGGCAAGTGACCAGGGTATCACCACTCTTGCGCTGTCACCCACCGCCATGTTAGTAAGCGCAACCTGCCATCCGACAATCGTTTGCGAGGGCATCGTTCTGAAAATGCTGTCACCGTCGGCAGTGGCGGTGTATGATGAGTCGAAGGCTACATCATTGCAAAGCCATCCTTTGTATTTGACATCAACGGTGCTTGATACGAGGGGTACAAGGTTACCCTCGGTGAGTGCCCTGTCATTAAAGTAGTGAATCAGCACTCCTGAGTTGGGAAACCAGTTGGGTTGTAGTTCAGTATAATATTGTGTGCCGTCAGAGTTTTTGAGCAGCTTCTGATTCTGATAGAACTGTTCGTTTGTTTCTCTCCATTCCTTGTATGTATCCCAGGTGCTGTCATCTGAGCAGGATGATACCGAAACAATTGTGGAGATAAAGATAATTGCAAAGAAAAATATTTTTTTCATCTGTTTGAAGTGTTTTTAAAATTCCACTTTCGGAGCGGATGATGCTCCTGCTTCTGCCTGGAACTGTGGTTTTGGTTTGAATCCAAACCATCCGGCATATATGTTTGTGGGGAATTTTTTGATGGAGGTATTATACTGTGCTACAGCCTGAGTATATCTTCCACGTGCGGTAGTCACACGGTTTTCAGTGCCTTCGAGCTGTACCTGCAGGTCCTTGAAGTTTTCGTTAGCCTTGAGGTCGGGATATGCTTCGGAAACAGCAAGGAGTGATTTCAGCGCCTGGGAGAGTTCGCCCTGCGCTTTCTGAAATTTGGCAAGTGTTTCTTCATCAAGGTCTTCTGCGTTGATGTTGATAGCTGTAGCCTGTGCTCTTGCCTGGGTGACCTTTTCAAAGGTGGAACTTTCGTGAGCTGCATAACCCTTGACGGTGCTCACGAGATTGGGGATAAGGTCGGCTCGCCGCTGATACTGGTTTTCAACTTCAGCCCAGGACTGGTCAACCGCCTGCTGCTGCTCAACAAGCGAGTTGTAGTTGCAGCCGGTGAGTGACGAGGCGGCGATAACTATAGCGATGCCGCATATGATTTTGTTTATCAGTTTCATTATATTTTAATGTGTTTATGCAAGTTTGCGGAGGAGAGTGGTGAGGCTCACCTTGTCGTGGATGAGTTTGTGGAGGTCGGCGATATTTACGCGTGTCTGTTCCATCGAGTCACGTTCACGCAGAGTGACGGTAGAATCCTCAAGTGTCTGATGATCGACTGTGATACAGAAAGGTGTGCCGATAGCATCCTGACGGCGGTAACGCTTGCCTATGGAATCTTTTTCGTCGTATCGTGTGGCGAAGTCAAATTTGAGGTCGTTGACAATCTCCTGTGCCTTTTCGGGAAGCCCGTCTTTCTTAACAAGAGGCATAACAGCGCATTTAACGGGTGAAAGAGCCGCCGGAAGATGAAGCACCACGCGTGTGTCTCCGCCCTCAAGTTTCTGCTCCTCATAGCTTGAGCAGAGAACGGATAGGAACATACGGTCAACGCCGATAGAGGTCTCAATCACATACGGTGTATAGCTCTCATTGAGTTCCGGATCAAAGTATTTGATATTTTTGCCGGAGTACTTTTCGTGCTGTGACAGGTCGAAATTAGTGCGTGAGTGTATGCCTTCCACTTCCTTGAAACCAAACGGCATCTCAAATTCGATGTCGGTGGCGGCATTGGCGTAGTGAGCGAGTTTGTCGTGATCGTGGTAGCGGTATTTGCTGTCACCGAGTCCGAGTGCCTTGTGCCATCGCAGACGCCACTGCTTCCAGTATTCAAACCATTCGAGTTCCTGACCGGGGCGCACGAAGAATTGCATTTCCATCTGCTCGAACTCTCTCATTCGGAATATGAACTGACGAGCTACAATTTCATTACGGAACGCCTTGCCTATCTGAGCGATGCCGAAGGGAATGCGCATACGACCGGTTTTCTGCACGTTGAGGTAGTTGACGAAGATACCCTGAGCTGTTTCCGGACGGAGGTATACAGTCATAGCCCCATCTGCGGTGCTACCCATTTCTGTGCGGAACATGAGGTTGAACTGTCGCACTTCAGTCCAGTTTTTTGTACCTGAAACCGGGCAAACAATCTCCCGGTCAATTATAATCTGGCGGAGTTCGTCAAGATTATTGTCGTTCATAGCTTTTGCAAAACGTTCATGAAGCTCCTCGCGCTGTTTGGTATAGTCAAGCACTCTGGGATTGGTGTGGCGGAACATCGCTTCATCGAAAGATTCTCCGAAACGTTTTTTTGCCTTAGCTACTTCCTTTTCGATCTTGTCGTCGATCTTGGCAAGATCTTCTTCGATGAGTACATCGGCGCGGTATCTTTTCTTTGAATCGCGGTTGTCGATGAGGGGGTCATTGAATGCGTCAACGTGTCCTGAAGCTTTCCATATAGTGGGATGCATAAAAATGGCGGAATCGATTCCGACAATGTTTTCATGCAGGAGTGTCATAGCATCCCACCAATAGCGCTTAATGTTGTTTTTCATCTCCACTCCGTTCTGTCCGTAGTCATAAACTGCGGCGAGCCCGTCGTAAATTTCGCTTGACTGGAACACAAAGCCATATTCTTTGGCATGTGAAACTATTTTTTTGAACACGTCTTCTTGCTGTGCCATGAGTGTATTGTTTAAGTTTTCAGCCCGCAAATATAGTGAAAAATAGGGAAAAATAGGGGATAGCGGGCGAAAATGTCATATATAAGGCTTATCTTTGCAGGAATTTCAATCCCCCCTATGTTCAACGGCAACATGTGAAGGGTACACCTTATAATTATATATCTCGGTGCAATCAAAGAGAACTATCGCATTTTTAGCCGGATGTGCGTCCATGTGGCTGTGTGTTTCGGCAGCTGAGCCCGGTGACACATTGCCGCGCCTTGAAAAGGCGATAGGGGAGGTGACTGTTACGGCAATCAAGCAGGCGGCAGACCTCACTCTTCACCCGGTTGCCGGCACGGTTGTCAACCGTGCGCAGATCGAGAGGCTCAATATAGTGAGTGTGCGTGGTGCGAGTGAGCTTGCTCCGAATGTGTATATGCCGCAATACGGCTCGCGTATGACATCGAGTATCTATGTGCGCGGCATAGGTGCCAGAATAGATCAGCCGGTTGTTGGGCTGAATATCGACAATGTGCCTTTTCTTAACAAGGATAATTATGATTTCGATATTCCCGATATAGCCAGAATGGAGATTATCCGTGGGGCGCAGAGCACTCTTTACGGTCGCAATACGATGGGAGGTCTCATAAATATCTATACTGTTTCGCCTCTCAGCTATCAGGGAACGCGAGTGCTCGCCGAGGCGGGACGTGGAAATCTGTACAGGGCGGCAGTGTCGCACTATGCGACTTTTTCTCCCGCGCTCGGTATGGCGCTGACCGGAGATTTTCATTATTTCGGGGGGATACGACGGAATATATATAACGGAAGCTTTGCGGACCATGAAAAGGGTGGCAGTGTGCGCTGGAAAACCGACTGGAAGCCGAGCGTAAGAATGAGTGTCGAGAATGCCGCGTGGTTTACTCTATCAAGGTCTGGCGGCTATCCGTATGCTTATGAGAACAGCGGCGAGGTCAATTATAATGATACTTGCTTTTACCGGCGAAACAGTTTTGCGGACGGGCTTACGGTGAAATATCGTGGAAACGGCTGGAGTCTGTCAAGTATTACCAGCGCGCAGTATCTCGATGACAATATGACTCTTGACCAGGATTTTCTGCCGCTTGATTATTTTACTCTTGAGCAGAAACGGAAAGAGTGGGCGATTACTCAGGATTTTATAGCGCGTGGTGGTGCCGGCTCTCATTACCGCTGGCTTGGAGGAGCTTTCGGTTTCTTTAAAAGAACTAAGATGAATGCGCCGGTGACGTTTAAGGACTACGGTATCGGTCAGCTTATCGAAGGTAAGCGCAACGAAATAAATCCGGACTATCCGATTAAATGGGATGGTGACGAATTTCTGCTCGGCAGCAGTTTTAGTATGCCTACATGGGGCATAGCGGTGTATCATGAGAGTGAGCTCATAGTCGGGAAATGGAAGTTTTCCGCAGGGGTCAGATTTGATTATGAGCATGTGGCGCTGCGTTATCGCAGCAGTGCAAATTCAGGATATACCGTTTATGATATGACTGATCCGGCGGAGGTCAAGGTGTTCTCGCATGAGCCGATAGATATAGACGACCGTGGCAATATGCACAAATCATTTATGGAGGTTCTGCCCAAAGTGACCGTGAGCTATGATTTGCCCATGCCTTCGCGCAGTAACGTGTATCTATCCGTCGGCAAGGGTTATAAGAGTGGCGGCTATAATACCCAGATGTTCAGCGATGTTTTGCAGCAACGGGTAATGGGTCTGATGGGTCTGGGGATGAAATATGACGTGGATGATATAGTAGGATATAATCCTGAAAAGAGCTGGAATTATGAGGCTGGGGCGCACATTGTATGTGCGGGTGGAAAGGTGCTCACAGATATGGCGCTGTTTTATATCGACTGCCGCGATCAGCAGGTGACAACCTTTCCGGACGGTACCACCACGGGTAGGATAACCACCAACGCAGGGAGGACGGAGAGTTATGGAGCCGAGCTGCAGATTGGTTATGCACCGACTTCGCACTGGCTGTTCAATGCCTCTTATGGCTATACTCATGCCACTTTCAAGGAATTTTTCAATGGAGTGCAGGATTTTTCGGGCAAGAGAGTGCCTTATGCTCCCGCCAACACGTTTTATGCGGGACTGACATATATACTGCCGTTGCCGAGGGTGCTTGACGAAATGACGTTTAATGTGAATGCGCGCGGTGCGGGAGATATTTATTGGGATGAAGAGAATGCGAGGCGTCAGAGCGCATATGCTTTACTAGGAGCCTCGATAGGTGCCCGGAGCGGATGCGCTACAATTGAACTGTGGGGCAAGAATCTCGCGAATAACAAGTATAATGTGTTCAGTTTCAAGTCTATCGGTAATACTTTCTTTCAGCGTGGTATGCCGCTCACGTGTGGCGTAACTATCCGTCTTAATTTTGAAGCGCATAATAGATTGTAAATAAAGATATGAATATGAGAAAATATATGGTTTTAGCGGTGTGTGCCGCATTGCCGGCTCTTTGGAGTTGCAGCGAAAGCAGTACTGAAGAACCCGGTATCGAGTATGTCGTGACATCGGCACCCTCCTTTACTTATGTTGCCGATGGTACTGAGGATGGGGTGGTATTTACCGGTGCGTCTTACAGTATCGCATTCAACGATGAAAAGCATACGGCGACAATCGAGATGCGCAATGTGCGCTTCGCTATCAATGAGAGTGGAGCTAACTATGTGCTGAGCGATGTTCCTTTTCGCGGAGACAATTCCACCAAGGCACGAATTATCTCTCTTGACCGCGTGACTCCGGATAAACTCAGTTCGCCGGTATTTACAAATCTGGAAATCGTGGCTCTTGCTAAAAAGGAGATAGATATAAACGGTGACGCTACCAAGCCGCAAGAGACCGGCGGTGTTGCTGTGAGCTACATAGTGGATAACAGGCGCAGCGTTGTGGAGATCCCCGTCCGTACCGTGTTTGAAGGCACTACATCAACAGTCAATACTACCAATCAGAAGTCTTTCGTGTCGTCGAGATCTGTTTATATAGTTGATATTGATGTGAATAAGAGGAAGGCTGTGCTGCGTATCAATGATCCGTCGTTTGATGCGAATATGCCTTCTCTCGGCACAATGGTGTTTGGCTCAACGGATGATGCCGAGATGCAACAGTTTGGTTCTATTGATGTGATTCTTACGGAAGGCGGATTTAATCTCAAGTGTGACAAGCTTATTCCTTCGATAGCCGGTGCTCCGTATCCCCGCTTTGCAATTACTAATCTCAAAATGACCGTTATTCCCGGCGGAAAATCGGAATTGAGCTTCAACTGTATGGTTTACAGTGTTGCAGCTGTGTTTGGAGCTGCATATACACCCGAATAGCCGGCTTAGCGGTTATGGAGCGATGATAAAGATTGTTATTATGTATTTTTAACAAACTTTTTACTCAGGTTAAAAAAATGGAAAAGAATCTGAGGGGAAGTTGAGAAATTTTGCCTATATTTGCGCAACCAAAATCTAATTATCTTTTTTACGGCGCGGCGCGAAAGTGGGAGTTTGCGTCTTTAGTCTGTGAATTAGATAGTTAACCACGAATAAATTTTGACACAATAATAATATGGTATTACTGTCGATTCAAAACTCAACGCTTGCAATAGCCGCCGCTTTGACCGGTATCGGGCTTGTTGCTCTCGCGTTGTGGCTCGCGGGGCTGATTTCACCCCGATCATTCAACCCGCAGAAGGGTGAGGCTTATGAGTGTGGTATTCCCACCCGTGGCGAAAGTATGGCTCAGTTTAAGGTTGGGTACTATCTTTTCGCTATTCTGTTTTTGATGTTTGACGTGGAATGCGTATTCCTGTTCCCCTGGGCTGTCAGGGTGAAGGCTCTCGGTGGTGCGGGACTTATCAGCATTGCTGTCTTTTTCATAATCTTAGTGCTGGGTCTGGTTTATGCCTGGCGGAAAGGAGCGCTTGAATGGAAGTAACTACCAAAAGCATGCCTTATGAGGCGTGGAAAGATAATGAATATATCGAGAGTCTTGTAAAAGAGCTTCAGGGCAATGGCGCCAATGTGGTTGTCGGCTCTTTTGACAAGTTAATCAACTGGGGGCGTTCCAATTCTATCTGGCCTCTGACCTTCGCGACGAGCTGTTGCGGTATTGAATTTGTGTCTCTTGGCGCTGCCCGCTACGATATGGCTCGTTTCGGTTGGGAGGTTGCGCGTTCATCCCCCCGTCAGGCAGACTTCATAATGGTGGCAGGTACTATAGTTCACCGTATGGCTCCTGTGCTGCGCCGTCTTTATGATCAGCTAGCCGAACCCAAGTATGTGATTGCCTGTGGCGCATGCGCTGTGAGCGGCGGTCCGTTCAAGAAATCATACCATGTTGTGATGGGTGTTGACAAAATTATTCCTGTTGACGTTTATCTCCCCGGCTGTCCTCCTCGTCCCGAGGCTATGATTTATGCCATCATGCAGCTGTCTCGCAAAATCAAGGTAGAGAAATTCTTCGGCGGAGTAAACCGTCAGGAAAAACAGGAGGAATTCCTTAAAAATCATCCCATTCCGGGGGTTGAAGATTGATAGCCTCCGTCATCCGTTCATTATTTAACAGAAAATACGAAACCAATCATTGATATGGCAGATACTCAGGAAATTATAGCCAAACTTTTTCCGCAAGCCACTTTTGAGGAGGGAGATATCCTGACAGTGGAGATTCCCGACGCCCAATGGCATGACCTCGCTGAAACGCTGCGCGACAATGCCGAGCTCTCGTTTGACTTTCTCATGACCATCGTCGGCATGGACTGGGTAGAGAAAATGGGATGTATTTACTACCTCACCTCTACTAAATATAATAAACGCATCGCCGTGAAGGTGGCTACCGAAGACAGAGTCAATCCGGCTCTCACGTCCATCGCTGACCTCTGGCACATCGCCGGTATCTACGAGCGCGAGGTGTATGATTTCTTCGGAATCATTTTCCTTAACAACCCGGATATGCGTCGCCTTTTCCTGAGTATTGACTGGAAAGGCTATCCTCTTAGAAAAGACTATGACGCCAGCCCCGAAACCAATCCGGTGCCGGAGGACAATGAACGTCAGAGTGACTTCACTCAGGTTTATACCCGTGATGGCGAAGGTAAAATTGAGTGCAAGGAGGAGAGAATTTTTGCAGAAAACGATTTTGTTGTAAATATCGGTCCGCAGCACCCTGCTACTCACGGTGTGCTTCGCTTCCGCACTGCCGTTGACGGCGAGACCATCAAGAAAATCGATGTCTATATGGGATATATCCATCGCGGCATCGAAAAGATATGCGAGAATCTGACCTATCCGCAGACTCTCCATTTCATGGATCGTCTCGATTACTTCTCCGCTCATCCCTACCACCACTGCCTTTGCATGACCATAGAGGAGGCTGCCGGAATCGAAATTTCACGCAGGGCACAGGTGATTCGAGTGATGATGGACGAGCTTTCCCGTATCGCTTCACACTGTCTGTTCATAGGCACATTCTGTATGGACCTCGGTGCCACAACCATGCTATTCTACGCTCTCCGTGTGCGTGAGCAGATACTTGATATAATGGATAAGACATGCGGTGCCCGCATGACATTCAACTACGAGTGTATCGGCGGCGTTATGCAGGATCTCGCTCCTGATTTTGTTGATGATGTGAAGGCTCTTCTTAAGATAATTCCTCAGAACCTCAAGGAATACGATAAGTTGTTTACCGGAAATGTCATCACCAAGAACCGTATGGAAGGTGTTGGGGTACTTGGTCGTGAAGATGCTATCTCATGGGGCGTTACCGGTCCTAGCGGACGTGCTTCCGGTTGGGCTTGCGATGTGCGCAAGACAACTCCTTACAGCATATATCCCGAACTCGACTTCGAGGAAGTTATCCGCCATGAAGGTGACTCAATGGCTCGTTTCAAGGTTAGAATGGGCGAGATTGAGCAGAGCGCCAGGATTCTTGAGCAGCTCGTTGACAATATTCCCGAAGGCGAATACTGCGTGAAAGTTCCCAAGGTGCTCAAGTTTCCGGTAGGTCACTGGTTCCGCACAGTCGAGGGTTGCCGTGGCACATTCGGCGTTTACCTCGAGAGCGATGGCACTGTGAATCCCTATCGTCTCAAACTCGCTACACCTTCGCTCCCCGCAGCGGCTGTGGTAGATAGCCTTACACGCGGCGACAAGATTGCAGACCTTATCACAATCGGCGGTTCGCTTGACTATATTGTGCCTGATATTGACAGATAAGTTGAATAAAATCCGAAAAGACATAAGTTATGTTTGATTTCTCATTATTTACAAATTGGATTCACAGCTTCCTCAGCTCATTCATGCCGGAGTGGCTTACCATTACCACCGAATGTGTGCTGATCGGAGTTGCCCTCCTGTTGACATACGCGCTTCTGGCACTTTTCTATATTTACTTCGAGCGTAAGGTTTGTGCCGCATTCCAGTGTCGCCTCGGTCCTAACCGCGTAGGTCCTATGGGACTTCTGCAGAGCTTCGCCGATATGTTCAAGATGCTCATTAAAGAGCTCATATCACTGAACCATACCGATAAGTTCCTCTTCGCCCTTGCACCATATCTCGTTATTCTGGCATCGATGCTTGCTTTTGCTGTGCTCCCCTGGGGTAACGGTCTTCAGATTATAGATTTCAATATCGGCATATTCTTCCTCATTGCCGTGTCATCTATAGGTGTTCTCGGTATTCTTCTTGCCGGTTGGTCAAGTAATAATAAGTTTACCCTTATCGGTGCACTCCGTTCCGGTGCCCAGATGGTCAGCTACGAGCTATCTATCGGTCTGTCGGTTCTCACTATGGTGGTATTCGCCGGTTCAATGAGTGTCGGTGATATCGTTAATGCTCAGGATAATCTCTGGTTTATCTTCTCTGGTCATATTCCCGCAATCATCGCTTTCATCATCTACCTGATCGCAGGTACTGCTGAAACAAACCGCGGTCCGTTTGACCTTCCCGAAGCTGAGAGTGAGCTAACAGCCGGATATCACACCGAGTATTCGGGTATTCACTTCGGCTTTTTCTATCTCGCTGAATATCTAAACCTCTTTATAGTCAGCGGTGTTGCTACCCTCCTGTTCTTCGGAGGCTGGATGCCACTCCATTTCCCCGGATGGGACGGATTTAACGCAATCATGAACTACATCCCCGGTGTTGTATGGTTTATCGGCAAGGCTATCGTAATCTCATTCATCATCATTTGGTTCAAATGGACATTCCCCCGTCTTAGAATTGACCAGATGCTGGCTCTTGAATGGAAGTATCTCCTGCCAATCAACCTCTTCAACCTTGTGCTCATGGTGCTCATCGTTGTTTACGGTATCCATCTTTAAAATCTAATTCTGAAAACGTTATTTGACTGAATATGAGCGATAAGTTCGGAAAAATTGCCCAGGTGATCGGACCGGTGGTCGATGTGGTTTTTGAGGGTGAAAGCAATCAATTGCCACCAATCTTCACCGCACTGAAAGTTGACCGTCCGGATGGTAGTATGCTGATTCTTGAAGTTGAGCAGCATATCGGTGAAAATACCGTGCGCTGTGTTGCAATGGAAAGCACAGATGGTCTCCAGAGAGGAGTCAGGGTTGATAACCTGGAGCGTCCTATAGCTGTGCCGACCGGCGATCAGGTGAAAGGTCGATTGCTTAACGTTATAGGTGAGGCTATTGACCGTCTCCCGCAGCTCGACCGCGATAATCTCCGTCCTATCCATCAGCCTGCGCCCGAATTCGATGACCTGACTATCGGCACAGAGATTCTCTATACCGGTATCAAGGTGATTGACCTCCTGGAGCCATACAGTAAGGGTGGTAAGATTGGTCTTTTCGGCGGTGCCGGTGTAGGTAAGACCGTGCTCATCATGGAGCTTATCAACAATATCGCAAAGGGTCATAACGGTTTCTCTGTGTTCACAGGTGTTGGTGAGCGTACTCGTGAAGGTAATGACCTTCTCCGCGAAATGATTGAGAGCGGAGTTATCAAATACGGCGACAAGTTCCGCGAGGGTATGGATAAAGACCAGTGGAATCTTGCCGATGTTGATATGGAAAAAGTCAAGGAGTCTCAGGCAACCCTTGTGTTCGGTCAGATGAATGAACCCCCGGGTGCACGTCTTCGTGTCGCTCTTTCCGGTCTCACCGTTGCAGAGCAGTTCCGTGATCAGGACGGAGGTGGTAAAGAGATTCTACTCTTTATCGACAACATTTTCCGTTTCACTCAGGCTGGTAGTGAGGTGTCCGCGCTTCTCGGTCGTATGCCCTCTGCTGTAGGCTATCAGCCTACACTCGCGTCTGAGATGGGTACTCTTCAGGAACGAATCACTTCGACTAAAAACGGCTCTATTACATCCGTTCAGGCTATCTATGTGCCTGCCGATGACTTGACCGACCCTGCGCCTGCAACCACATTCAGCTTCCTTGACGCTACTACAGTGTTGAGCCGAAAGATTGCTGAGCTCGGTATATATCCCGCCGTTGATCCACTGGAATCTACCTCCCGTATCCTTGACCCGAATATTATCGGTGAGGAGCACTACAATACTGCTCAGGCTGTTAAGCAGCTTCTGCAGAAATACAACGAGCTTCAGGATATTATCGCGATTCTAGGTGTAGATGAGCTAAGCGACGAGGATAAGCTCGTTGTGAGCCGTGCGCGCCGTGCGCAGCGCTTCCTCTCGCAGCCATTCTTCGTGGCGGAGCAGTTCACAGGTGTTCCCGGCGTTATGGTGCCACTGAGCGAAACAATCCGAGGATTCAAGATGATTCTCAGCGGTGAGATGGATGAATATCCCGAACAGGCATTCCTCAATGTCGGCACAATTGACGAGGCGATCGAAAAGGGTAAGAAACTTCTTGCTGAAGCACAATAAATAGAATTTTAACCACCAACCCAAACGGCTAATATGACTCTGAAGATTATCTCCCCTGAAGATGTGGTCTTTGAAGGCGAAGTCAGTTCGGTGACACTACCCGGACAGATGGGGGAGTTTACCGTGTTGAAAAACCATGCCTCATTGGTCTCCGTGCTGAATCCCGGCACGATTACCTATGTCGAGGGCTCGGATTCTCAGAGTGTGCGGATTCAGGGTGGTTTGGTTGATGTTGACAATAACGTAATCTCCGTATGCCTATGCTGAACGGTGCGATACATAAATTGGCGAAATTCATTGTCATTGCGGTTGCGGTGATATGTCCGGCTGTCGCATCTGCATCTTCGGAAGGTGAATCAAAAATCAATCCGAAGGAAATTATCTTTGAGCACCTCGGAGATGGATATGGTTGGGAGGTACCTTTCAATCATCATGTCCGAATTCCTCTCCCCATTATTGTGTGGGGACACGATGGACTCCATTGTTTCATGTCATCCAAGGTGGATCACGGCAAGTCATACACTCAGGGGAATGCCACTTTTCTTATCTCACCAAAGGACGGAGAACACCCTGGTAAACTTGTGGAGATAGTTGACGGCAAGGAATATCGCCCGTGGGACTTCTCGATTACAAAGAATGTATGCGCACTTTTTATTGCTGTTATTCTGGTTATCTGGAGCGTGCTCGCGGTTGCCCGATGGCATAAGACTATGGGTCACAAGGCACCGCGTAAGTTTGTCGGTGCGATGGAATCGCTCATAACCTTTGTTTACGACGGTGTCATCAAACCCACGCTTGGAGCCAAGGCGCCTAAGTTCGCGCCATATCTCCTCACAGTATTCCTCTTCATACTGTTTATGAACCTTCTGGGGCTGATCGTCGTATTCCCCGGCGGTGCAAACCTCACAGGCAATATTGCCGTAACACTAGTGCTTGCCCTGATAACGTTCTTTATCACCAATTTCATGGGCAACAAGCATTATTGGAAAGAAATCCTTTGGCCGGACGTTCCGCTCTGGCTCAAATTTCCCATACCCATAATGCCTCTCATTGAAATATTCGGGGTGTTCACCAAGCCCGCCGCACTCACCGTGCGTCTCTTTGCAAACATGATGGGAGGACACATGATTGTCATCGTCCTCACACTCCTTATATTTATTTTCGGTGCTATGGGTGCCGCTGTTGCCGGAGCTACCACAGTCGTTTCGGTATGCTTCTCGGTATTCATGCTTCTCATTGATGTGCTCGTCAGCTTTATCCAGGCTTACGTGTTCACCATGCTATCGACACTCTTCATCTCATTCGGTCAGGAGGACGGGCATCATGAGCAGCACAATCCCGCGCCACAGTCAACACAGAATTAAATTTTAATCAATATACCATTTAAATCAACAGATTATGTTAGCAATAATTTTAGCAGAAATTAATGGAGTACTCGGTATCGGCGCTTGTATCGGAGCAGCCATCGCAGCTATTGGCGCTGGTCTCGGAATCGGTAAAATCGGTGCGGCTGCAATGGAAGCTATCGCTCGTCAGCCCGAAAGCGCAGGTGATATCCGAAGCAACATGATTGTGATTGCCGCTCTCGTTGAAGGTGTGGCTCTCTTCGCTGTCATCGTTTGTGTACTTTCACTATTCCTCTAATCACACTCACTCACAATGGAACTTTTCACGCCTGATTTCGGCTTGATTTTCTGGATGTTTGTGGCTTTTGCCATACTCTTCTTCGTGCTGTATAAATGGGGCTGGCCGGCAATCCTCAAAGGGGTTGAGAGTAGGGCAGACCTGATTGACAAGGGAGTGGAGT
>CAMWYV010000002.1 GCA_947178565.1 uncultured Porphyromonadaceae bacterium
GCCCCAAATGCCTCGAGGACACCTATTCAAAAATCAAGGCTGCCCCACCGTAAATTATATATAATATGATAAACAACTACCTAAAATTCCTTTTGTTGCGAAAGATTGTAACAGTTCTCTTACTGTTACCGGCGCTGTGTCTTGCCGCAAAAGAGAAGTGCAAGGTGATTATCACATCATCGCCGGAGGCAAAGCCCTATGAACTTGTCATAAAAAAGAAGGGTACAAAACCGGAAGATTCTGAACTGCGCACAAAACTTGAATCGGGTATCTACGAATGCTACATTGAAACCGATGAAATAGAACTTGAATCGGTTATTGACTTCGGGGAGATTGAAAAACGTGGAAGAACAGCATGCACCGGTGATTTTTATGTGGAGAATGGAGCTACCGTGAAAATCCACTTTGACGGAAATGAACTGACGGTCGAGTCAGACGGACCGGAATTCCTAAAACAAAAACGGATGAAAGATGCAGGAAAGGATTGGGTTAATGGTCGAATTGCAGAACTGGGTGTGGAGCCCGGGAATCTAACCGAAGCTCAGACAGAAATGCTAAACAAAGAATATAGTAAGTGGCAGAGCGAGTATTACAAGACAAATCCTATGCTTGCCTTCCTACTTGATCTTGCCAATCAGGTTTCAAATTTCGACATCACAAATCATAATCTTGCGTCGCTCCTGGATGTGTATCACCAATGCTACGAGTCTCTTTATCCCGGTCACAGCGCCCACACAGCCATAAAAGCAGCCGAAAGCGATAATGGTCTTCAAATTTTAGGTCACAGATACCACGACTACACCGCTTATGATTCGGAAGGTGCGGAAGTAAACATTTCCGATTATGTAGCCGGTAAGCCCACTCTTGTAATCTGCTGGGCAACATGGTGCCTGTCATGCCGTAAGGATGCCAAGGATATTGTTCCGCTTTATGAGAAATACCGCAGCCGCGGTCTGAATGCTTTCAGCCTTGCAAGAGAATTCCAGTCAGCGGACAATTTCAAAGCGGCTGTTGCAGAAGACAAAAATCCGTGGCAATGTTTGCTGGATCTCGATGACAGATTCAAAATTTTCAACAATCATGGAGTATCCAGTTGGGGACTGCTGCTCATTGATGCTGATGGCAACATAGTTGCTTCAGGATTTGAATGGTCAGATATAGAACCTGCATTGAAAAAACTTTTTCCCGACTGATTATAGCATCCCCGATATTATAACAGAACAGTATGCTCGCACACCTCAATCATAGCATTTTAATGGTTGAGCGTCAGAACCTTTCATATCATAATGGACATTATAATTCCTATATATTATAATGTGTTAATTATACAGCAATGCATTGATTTGCCACATACTTATGTAATTTTGCAATAAAATAACGCATAGATATGTCAACACAATCAAAATATGCCGGGCTTGGCGATTGCGAGGTAGCTGAGAGCCGGGGAAAATATGGTGTAAATATTCTCACTCCACCGGCAAAGACACCACTGTGGAGATTATTTCTCGCTAAATTTTCCGACCCGCTGATAGTAATCCTCCTTATAGCCGGAATTGCATCAGTCGGTATCTCTTTTTATGAATATCTCTGTCTTAATCAAGGAGTAAACGTTTTCTTTGAACCTGTCGGTATTTTTGCCGCCATACTGCTTGCCACCGGACTTGCTTTCTTCTTTGAGATAAAAGCCGCTAAAGAGTTTGAGATTCTCAATCAGGTTAATGATGACGAACCGGTGCAGGTTTACAGAAACGGTGTTGCGACCGAAGTGCCGAGAAAAGATATTGTTGTAGGAGATATCGTTATAGTAAATACGGGACAAGAGGTTCCTGCCGACGGCGAACTGCTTGAAGCGGTGAGTCTGAATGTTGACGAATCCACGCTTACCGGTGAACCCATATGCGCCAAATCGGTCGATCCGGCACATTTTGATGCAGATGCTACGTTCCCGAGCAATCACTTACTCCGAGGCACCAAGGTTATGGAAGGTCACGGAGTAATGAAAGTGCTTGCAGTCGGCGACAAGACTGAAAACGGAAAGGTATTTGAAGCCGCTCAGATTGATGACGGAGTAAAAACCCCGCTTGATGAACAACTTGAACATCTCGGTACCCTGATATCTAAAATAGCTTACGGCATTGCAATCATCATTGTTATCGGCCGAATGATTGTTTATTTCACATCCAATGGCAATATTGACTTTGTAAATCTGACCACATATTTACTCCAGACAGTAATGATTGCGGTTGCTCTGATAGCGGTTGCTGTGCCTGAAGGTCTGCCTATGGCTATTACCCTATCACTTGCATACTCTATGCGCAGGATGTTAAAAACCAACAATCTTGTGCGCAGAATGCACGCTTGCGAGACTATGGGTGCCACAACCGTAATATGCACAGATAAAACCGGAACGCTGACTCAGAACAAAATGACAGTTGCTCACACCGATTTCTTTGTTACTGAAAAGGATATGCCGCTCATATATGAGGGTATTGCAGTCAATTCCACCGCTATGCTTGGGAAAAAGGATGACGGCTCGATTCAGGTACTCGGCAATCCGACCGAAGGGGCTCTTCTGCTCTGGCTTGAAGAAGCTGGAAAAGATTACAACACTTTGAGGAGCAGCGTTACCAAAATTGAAGAGCTACCTTTTTCAACCGAGAGAAAATATATGGCTACGGTTGTAGAAAACAGTGATGGCAAACGAATCATTTATGTAAAGGGAGCTCCTGAAATAGTATTCGGCTTATGCAGCGACACGTCAGGGGTAACAAAAGACGAAATAGATGCGCAACTGAGAGTATATCAGGACAAAGCCATGCGTACTCTCGCATTTGCTTATGCAATTCTTACCCCCGGTCAGAAAGGTATTGAAAGCAATAAAGTAGTTGACGGTGACCTTATTTTTGCGGGTATCACTGCTATCTCAGACCCGGTGCGCAAGGATGTACCCGAAGCTGTAGATACAGTAACCGCCGCCGGTATAAAAATCAAAATAGTGACCGGCGATACTCCTGCCACAGCCAAAGAGATCGGGCGGCAGATCGGTCTATGGGATGATACTACTGACAGTGATACAAATATTATAACAGGGACAGAAGTCGCAGTTATGTCTGACAGCGAGCTGCGAGACCGAGCCAAAGATTTCAAGATTATCGCGCGTGCAAGACCGATGGACAAGAAGAGACTTGTGGAAGCCCTGCGAGACAACGGTGAGATTGTAGCTGTGACAGGAGACGGAACAAATGATGCACCTGCGCTGAAAGCCGCTCACGTCGGACTGTCTATGGGCGATGGCACATCAGTTGCCAAAGAAGCCTCTGATATCACAATCATTGACAATTCTTTTGCCTCAATCGGGAGAGCAGTGATGTGGGGACGTTCGCTGTATCTTAACATTCAGCGTTTTATCCTGTTCCAAATGACAGTAAATGTGGCTGCTTGTCTGATTGTGCTCTGCGGCGCCTTCATGGGAGTCCAGTCTCCGCTGACTGTCACTCAAATGCTGTGGGTTAATCTGATAATGGACACCTTTGCAGCAATGGCTCTTGCATCTCTTCCTCCCAACGCAAGGGTCATGACTGAAAAGCCACGTACACGAAACGCATTCATCATCAGCCGCACTATGGGAAACTTCATTCTATACACCGGAGGCATCTTTTTCATAATCCTTCTCGGGCTATTATATTATCTTGATCACACAGATATAACCTCTCTCACTCAAATAGGGAGAGTGCCTTTGGGAGATAACACGGGATTGTCACCATACGAACTCTCGGTGTTCTTCACCATCTTTGTTTTCCTCCAGTTCTGGAATATGTTCAACGCCCGCGCCTTTGAAAGCGGAGCTTCAGCATTCCATCTGAAAGGTTGTGGCGGATTTATTCTGATTGCGCTGATAATATTTGTCGGACAGATAGCGATTGTGACAGTTGGTGGTGAGTTTTTCTCAGTTGTGCCGCTGAGAGTCACCGACTGGCTTATAATTATAGGATCAACTTCGTTAGTTCTCTGGATCGGGGAAGCTCTCCGCGCTATCAATCACAGAACCATACACTGACATCAGGCGAGAAAAATATTCTCCGGAACTGAATTTATGGCGCGCTGCATCGGCAATGCCTTCATAATCGTACTTTTTCTCAATCATTTTATTCACAGCATCATTTATCGCTTCCGGATTGCGTGGCGAGAAAAGCACCCCGTTACTTTCATTAATAAGCTCGGGCAAACCTCCTATCGCCGAAGCCGCAACCGGTGTACCGAGGCTCAACGACTCGATTGCCGACAAAGGATTGTTTTCATAACAAACTGAAGGAATAACCGAAAGCAAACTATTATTAAACACCCGGCTTACGCCGGCAGCATCAAGCATACCTAAAAAACGTATATTGGGATACTTCTCAAAACGACTCTTCAACTCTTCTTCAAGCGATCCGGAACCCGCAATATTCAATTGCCAACCGCCCAAAACAGCAGCCTCAAGCAGATATTCCAACCCTTTTTCTATCGACAAGCGACCTATATAGCAAACCCCGCTCCTTTTATTCTTCTCAGAAACCTCGGGCTGAATCGGCAGAAAATTATGAATCACCTCAAGTGAGCCCGACGCTAATCCACCATCCGCCATACGATCACGCATAAATATGCTCGGACAGATAAACCGATCTGTTATTTCCTGTAACTTTCTCCGAGACCATTTTTTCGACTCCATATATGCCAGGACAGACGCTGCAAGAGACTGTTTCATACATTTATTTCGCAATATCGACGTGGAATCATTCAGGCAATCATCGCAAGGCATTCCACCACGTAAGCAACTGTATGAACCACATATCAGCTTGTAGTCATGAAGAGTCCAGACCACAGGAATGCCGGCTTTATGTGCCTCCTCCGCAACAGCCGGTGAAAGATAGGAGTGAACATTATGGAGATGAACCACATCCGGGCAGAAAGATTTCAACGCATCCCGGACCGCACAACGAATACCTGCGCCACCAAGAATTCTTGACGCGGCTTTTACCTTCTGCGGCAAAGTACCGTCGATACTTACGCATGGCACTTCAAACGATCCCGAAGGTAGCGGAATATTACGCGGATGGCTCATAGCGAGCACAGCGACATCACATCCATTATCACGCAATAGTTTTTCAAGCGCGAGAAAGTGAATACAGTCACCGCCATCGCGCTTGTAAAACTTATTTACCAGTAGTATTCTCGGTTTTGTCTTTGACAAGGTTATTTTGAAGCATTCCAGGTTCTTGCCAGACCGCCCTCACCTGTTTCTTTATAAATGGATGGCAAATCATGTCCTGTCTGTTTCATCACTTCAACAACTCGGTCGAATGAAACCCGGTGACCACCGTCAGTAAATGCCGAATATAGATTTGCGTCCAGTGCACGGGCAGCCGCATAAGCATTACGCTCAATACATGGAATCTGCACCAATCCGCATACCGGGTCACATGTCATTCCCAGATGGTGCTCCAACCCCATTTCGGCAGCATATTCTATCTGAGCGGGACTACCGCCAAACAGTTGGTTCGCGGCAGCCGCAGCCATAGCACATGCCACTCCAACCTCACCTTGACAACCCACTTCAGCTCCGGCAATAGAGGCGTTAGTTTTCACAACGTTACCTATCAATCCGGCGGTAGCAAGCGCGCGGTATATTCTCGCTTCAGAAAAATCGCGGCTTTTTTTCAAATGATACAGCACCGCAGGTACTACTCCGCAGGAACCACAGGTAGGCGCTGTGACAATCTCACCACCGGAAGCGTTTTCCTCACTTACGGCAAGCGCATATGCAAACACAAGTCCACGGCTCTGCAGATTACTCTTATAACCTGATGCACGCACATGATAGGTAGCCGCACGGCGACGCAGACTCAACGGACCGGGAAGAACACCCTCGCGGTCAAGACCTCGCTCTACTGCGGAGCTCATGGTATTCCAAACTTGCGCAAGATAATCCCATATCTCCGGTCCCTCGCATTCCTCAACATATTCCCAGTATGATTTACCGGTATCCTCACACCATTGCAAAATATCACTGAGCTTAGACATATTATACACATCCGGGCTCAGAGCACCACGCGCACCCTCTTCTGCAAGTTCACCGCCACCGATACTATAGACAGTCCAGCTGTCAGTTTCCTTACCTGAGGCATCAAACGCGGTAAATTTCATTCCATTCGGATGGAATGGAAGAAACACTGACGGCTGCCATACAATTTCTGTCGGAGCAACCGGAGTAAGCGTATCAAGAATAGCTACATCTGTGAGATGCCCTTTGCCGGTAGCCGCAAGCGCGCCATATAATGTCACTTCAAATCGTGCCGCAGCAGGATTCTTTTCAGCAAATATTTGTGAGGCGTGTCTGGGACCCATCGTATGACTGCTTGAAGGTCCTGTACCGATACGGAATAGTTCTCTAATGGATTTCATCGTTTTAAAAGTAAGGTTTTATAAATCAGCCCGACGAATAGATAATTCCGCCGGGCTGATAATTCTTTATATTGTCCGGACTTTAGTCGCGGAAAAACTTGAGCATATTGTTTTCAACCTTTTTATTGCCGAGAAGCAGAAGTGAAAGTCTGCTCGGGTCTGAAACAACCGCTGCACCACGGGTGCGGTTGAAATTCATAGCATTCTCCTCATAATTGTAGGGACGACCTTCGTTATCCACAGCAATGATGTTGAATACAATCACACCGTTGTTTGCTTTAACAGGACCGGTGAGTTTGCCCGGCTCTGTCACAGACACTACAGCGGCAAATTCACCGCCGCCGATACCCGGAACATATGGAGACACCTGACCGAAGTTAACCATCGCTGTATCAACCTTGCTGTCCATTACCTGAGCATATTCAACAACATTCTTGCCCTTGCCGTTATATTTTTCTATGATTGCAGCGGCTTTCTTATTGTTACGGACAACAGAGGTGAGATACTGCTTCACATCATCATTGGTAGCAGGAATGTAATCCTTATAGATATCGTTGAGAGCTAAAGCGATGAAACGTCCGTCTGTTTCCTCGCCCAATATGGGAGAGACCTGACCTTTCTTGGCTTCCATAGCCCAGTGAACAGCGTCACGTGATGCGTTAATGCCGTTGAGCTGGGGCGTAGAGGCAGACACGATAGCGGGGAATACCTGATATCCGGCTTCAGCTGCATTTGCCACAAACTGCTCAGCAGTCTTATTATTATTTATGAATGTCTGTAGATCAGCTTCAAGCTTATTGATAGTAGCACGAGACGGCTCGGCTGAAAAACGGATTTCAGCAAGGTCATACACAGCTACAGGAGCCTTGCGACTGTTTACCTTAAGCACAAGAATATTTTCCTGAGAGATAGTATCAGGAGTAAAGAATGTTCCGATTGAAGCCGTTGAGATAGCGTCACGCACAGAAGCTGCCTGAGGATCAAGAAGTGAAATATCAAGATCTTTCTGGACAGACTGAACACCGGCAACTCCAGACAAACTGTCAACTGAAATTTTACCGGCATTGAGTTCACGGATAAGTGAATCGGCTGTTGCGCGGGGGGCTGCGACAGCAAAGAGAGTCACATTAACCGAATCGGTTTCAACAGTTCTGTTAACGAGTTTCGCAAGGGTAAAGTCATTACCGATGCGGCTTACAAGCGCTGCTTTACCAACAGATGCAGAATCAGCAAAACTCTTCATGCGGCTGTCAAGAATAGATGCGGCTGAAACTTTATTGCGGTTAACTACAAACTGCGGTTTTTCAACAAGACCCTCTGTAGCGGGCTGCTCATTGAGAGCGACAAGAGCCTCCTCTACCGCTACTTCAGCAGCAGCAAGGTCTTCAGCCGACGGCACAATATCAACAGCGATATAGTTGACCGCCCGCTGGGGCATATCAAGACGATACGAAGATTTATTCCTGTTCCACTCTTCTTTTACTTCCGCATCACTGACAGGATATTCATCGTCTGATAGTGACGCATAGTCCTTAATGACATATGCAATCTGAGCGGTAGCGGCATTCTCGTCATAGACAGCTTTAGCGTCAAGCTCGTTTGCAGTCAGAGTGCCTTGAAGAAGTGTATTGAACTTCTGCTGAAGAAGAGAAGTCTCCATCTGCTGCTCAAGCGACTGCCAATATTGACGAAGCTGAGCGGCGCTCTGCTCATCGATACCGTAGTTCACCGGATTATATGCCATATCATGAAGTGCTCTTGCACTTTCAATACCCTGCTGACGGAGCATTGCGTCCAGATAGAAAGAGCCGCTTCCAAGCATAGCATCCGTAAGTTCATCTGAGGTTACCTTCAAACCGAGATCCTCAAGCTCTTTCTGCATGAGTTTCTCGCTGACCATTGAGTAAAGCACTCTCTGCTGAAGAACAGCCTGATCATATTTTTCTCCTCTCTGCTGGAGCTGCTGGTTTTCCTGTTCCACACGACGCTGGAAATCCTGCACATCAATTTTTTGTCCTCCGACCTTGGCTATGGTAGTACCCGTGCCGAAAAGTGTTCTGCCGGAAGTAAAGAAGTCACCGATAATAAACGCGAGGAGCGCAAGACCGATGATAACAAGCAAAAGCACTGATTTGCTTCTGATTTTCTCTAATGTTGCCATTGATTATTTATATTTTTTTTGATTGGCTTGAATAATAGCGCACAAAGATAGCACTTTTTATCTTTGCCGCCAAATCAAGTACGCGTAAGAGAGTGTAAATACGCGTTAATCCCTCGAATCAGGCATAAAAGCAAACTTAAATCAATCAATGAGGCTAATTCCGCTCACCAAATCAGGAATAGTTTTATTCTTCTGGTATATTGGAAAAAGCTTCACCTTTCTTTCAGGAAAATCTATTAGAACGTTCTGCAAAAATAGATTGAACGGATTTATTGCAAAGTCCTCTTCCCGGCTATCATAGAAATAAACATTACCGAGTCCTACTCTGTCACCGATGCTTACAACCGCCCGGTTGTACACCTTAGCCGCAAAAGATCCCAGAGCCGTAACAACCGTATCATTGACTATATCCGCCTTGTGAACCATCTCAACCTGAGAAGCCGGCATCTTTACTCTTGCATCCTTTATACCCGAGTCAATAAAAAATCTACCCTCATATCCTGCAGCTTTCAAGTCCAATAAATAACGCTTGCCCAGCATAGGCATCTGCAAGGGAGATTTAGAGGTATATAATTCGGCACAAGTGAGATAGGCGGTATCAGGATCTGCTTGATAAAGGGCTATAGCTCTATTGGTGAAATCATACTCCAGTTTAAACTTTTCAAGGAAATCTATACCAAGCACACTAATTCCGGAAGTTGATGGAGCGAAATCAACATTACGGAGAACAGTAGCGTCCTTCAGTCGTCCCACACCATATTTTTTACCAAGAGAATCAGTTTTAATATCATACTTGATAAGCGGCAAATCAACGGTATATCTCCTCAAATTGAAATTATATTTACCTCCGCCATCTCGACCGACTACAGGATACCATTTCTTTTTCACACTGAAGCCAAGAGAGTCTAGTAGAGCGAGATCAGATTCGGTAATCGTGCTCAAATCACTCCCAGTGTCCACTCTAAACCTCAAGCCGGGAATCAATTCAATTTCTCCAGGAGTAGAAAGGATAGGTATATAGCACAGTTTCGCCTTATCTGTATCGGGATGCATATCATCCTGAGATGACAGCATGCACACGCCGCTATACAATGCGGCAATCAATAGAAGAATCACCGCCAGCACTATGATTATCTTTCGCTGCATAATAGATTGGTAGCAATAAAATCAAGACACAAAATTAATACCGTACGGAAATTTATTAATTTAAGCCGTTCAAATTTCACCGAAATGTGACATTGGTTTCGGAACGATAACAACGGGGTTACAAAAACATTGCAAAAAAAATCGCGCTCGGTTTCATCCTAGCGCGATATAAAAAGAGGGTGAACAGTGGGATTCGAACCCACGACCTTCGGAACCACAATCCGACGTTCTAACCAACTGAACTATGCTCACCATGTTGGTCATTTGCGCTGCAAAGGTACTACTATTTTTAATATTAGCAATAGATTTTGAGCAAAAAACATTCAAAAATAAATTAATTCTTTGAATACAAAGCCCTAAGTTGTGCTATCGTTGGATTATGACAGGTCATACCGCCATCCGCAACAATAGTCTGCCCCGTAATATAACGGCTACCCTCCCCGGCAAGAAAAGCGACTGTCGCGGCTATATCTTCCGGCTGACCAAGAGTATCGAGAGCATTCTGCTCACGGAAAACCCGGCGCACCGCTTCAGGCAAATTATCTGTAACCGCTCCGGTCATGACAATCCCAGGAGCAACGGCATTGCAGCGAATTCCCTGCTTGCCATATTGTGTCGCCACATATTTGGTCAGATTTATGATTCCAGCCTTAGCTATGCCATAATAGGTATCACGGAAATCTCCGGTGATACCTCCGATTGAGGCTATATTGATTATACTCCCGCTTTTACGCGCAATCATTGACGGCAATACTGCCTTGATTATGGCAAGTGTACTCAGAACGTTGAGATTCATTACATCCCGGAAGTAACTAAGATCAAGATTCTCTACGGCAGTATCTCGTCGCAGGTCAGTGCCACCGGCATTATTGACTACAATATCTATTCTACCCATATCACGGATGGTATCCACAACCGCACCTATACAGGTATCAGCATCTGAAGCATCCATCACCGCTCCCCTCGCCTGGTAACCGTCGCGAATAAGAGCGTCAACTGTCGCGTCCACTTTTTCTTTGTTTCTGGACGCAACTGTCACTTTAGCGCCATGCGCGGCGAGAATCTTAGCACATGCGAGACCGATACCGGCAGTCGCTCCGGTAACAAAAGCCACTTTATCTTTAATAGAATCCATAATCGCAGTATTATTTATTGTTTAGAGGTATAACACTGCGTAATAGCGGAAGTTCACCGAATCACAAGCATGTACTGGAGCGATTCCTGCCCCGGAGTGGCCCTATATCTGGTCAAGGCATAGCCTTTTTCAACTGCCGGACCGGATAATGGCGCTCCTGTGCGATACACATCATAGGTACTTCCACATTTATTGCACCGCGCAACATTATCATCCTTGTCAATCGATACCCTTACCGTGGGAGAGACTTCAACAGGACAGCTCAAATCATAGGCAAGAGGAACATTGTCGAACGAACAGACCAACAGAACCCCGCCAAAACCAGTAGCTGACATATCAGTATATGGAAATCCCTGCGGCAATCGATCTGCCTTGATAAACGAACGAGAGTCAAGTGCCGCAGCAACACCATACTGCTGCCAGTCGCCTACAGTCGGAAAATCAATCCTCACCGGCATCGACGGGATGCGGTGATCGTCAACAGAATCACATGACGCCAACAAGAGCGCACATGCAACCGCTGCAAAAGCCAGCTTCATGCAAAGAATGTGGTAATCAGCTCACCGAATTTATCCGCTGCCTCCTGCATCTTACCACCGATCATAGGCTTGAGCATCGCAGGAATCTCAACATCTATCACGCTGGTAGCTTTTGTGGAGCTATCCCCTTCCGGCTCAAGCTTCACCGAGAGTTTGAGAGGCACCGGAGACTGCTCGGCGGCAAGAGTAACCTTAGAAGGACTCACCCGCTCTTTCACCGCAAATCTTATTTCTCCCACAGGTGCCGCCGTTATAACTATAGCATCATCCTCAAAACGCACATCACCGATTTTCTCCTTTACCTCAGAGGGCAGCGAATCAAGTTTCTGCTGATATGCACCAATATTGCTGATTCTCTCATACACCTCCTCAATCGGTTTGCCGATAGTGGCAGGTTTACTGCTATACGTAGCCATAGGAATTTATGTTTATTTTCGTGCGGTCCAGTTTGCGGGGTCCTTACGCCACTCTTTGAGCGTTTCCAGATCTTCCTCACGAATATATTCTGTTTCAAGAGCTGCCTCAAGCATAGAATTATAATTACTGAGAGTAATGAGATTGACATCAGCATCCTTAAAACGCTTCACAGCAATCGGGAAACCGTATGTAAAGATTGCCGCCATACCTACAACATCACAACCGGCGGCACGTATAGCCTCAACCGCCTTAAGGCTACTTCCACCTGTTGAAATAAGGTCTTCAATCACCACAACTTTCTGACCTGGTTTAAGGTTGCCTTCAATAAGATTTTCCAGACCGTGATCTTTAGGAGTGGAACGAACATACACATACGGGAGTCCGAGGGTATCGGCAACAAGAGCACCCATAGCGATAGCTCCGGTAGCAACTCCGGCTATAGCATCAGGAGCCGGGAAATTCTCAAGAATGAGGCGACACATCTCAACCTTGATGAAGCTACGCACTTCAGGATATGACAATGTCTTGCGATTGTCGGTATATATAGGTGAATTCCAGCCGGATGCCCAAGTGAACGGCAGTTCGGGCTGAAGCTTGATTGCGCTGATTTTCAGGAGTTTTTCGGCTAAAATTCTTTCTAAGGGTTTCATGGGTAGAATATTATTACTGGTTTAAAAAACTTTATCGCTAATTTAGCTGCAAATTTATCACTTGGCTCATCAACTCGCAAATTTTTCAGCTCATTTTTACGCCCTATTTTTCTTTAATCTTATCATTAACACATATTATAATATAGCGTTTAAACTTTATACATATCTTTAGCGTCTTAACATTAAACACTTATCCCAAATATCATGAAAAGATCGTATATCTCCATCGCTTTATGCACAATGATGCTAATAACCGGAAGTACAGATGCTTTCGGGCAGCGTAACGGACGTTCTGACAGAAACCGTCAGCAAAACGAGCGCATTCAGGGTCAGCGCCAAAACAACGGTCGTCATCAGGGAGCCACCCCTTCCTCTCCCGGCAAAAAACACAGCAACAACTCCGGCAAAATAGAAAAAGAGAAGCCCATCCATCCTTCAAATCCGGGAAACAATAAAAACGGAAACAACAACAGCTATACCCGCCCCGGAAGGCAGCCTCAGGCAAGCCCGGATCGCCGCCCTGCCGCACCTATCAGACCTGTCAGACCGGCACCCCCCATGAGACCTGTTGCTCCGGTTCGCCCTGTTACACCAGTGAGGCCTGTACGCCCCGCTTATCGCCCGGGAAGACCGGTATATCAGCCCTGGGTAAGACCTGTCCGTCCCTCCTCCTGGCGTCCTGCCAGAGTTCTTCCCGCTATCCGTCCGCTTTTCGGGCTCAATTTCGGCATGGGGCTGAATGTTTCAATCAACCTGCTTAACAACAACGGATATTCGGTATATGAATATGGAAACGAGACCGTTTACCTGAATAATGTGACTGAACTGAACCTACTGTGGCAGGAAGGCATTCTGTCATATGAAAACGGAGGTCTGGCACGAACACAATTATACTACTCCACGCCCTATTACGATACAACACGGTATAATCAGGTATATTCCATCCTGTCATCTCAGTATGGCATACCCGTAAGAGCAAACCTGCCGGGTGGCGGGGTACAGGCAACATGGTTCGGTAACAACGGCGGATATATACAACTTGACCTGACGGGCAGGCAAACCTATTCAGGCTCCAACCAGTTCTTCACCACCCTTACATTCGGCAACTAGAGGGTATATTCTAAAAATTTACTCCTAACCGCACGCATGCATAATTGAGTCCGTCTATATCAAAGCCGGACTCACTTTTTGCATTTAGATTTACATATTGATAGCCCACTATAAGGTATGAGGCAAAGGATTTGCCTTTGGCAAGATTAAAACCCAGACCGGGAGACAGATATACCCCCGTATGGTTGCTATTATCCTGCATATTGACAAAGGCACATCCGACTCTCACATCTAAAAAGCAGAGAGACGGTACTGTGCGGAAGTTGCTACGCAATACTCCGTAAACCGGAAACATACGCGCGCTGTTACTCACCATAGAGCTCATACCGGTACCTACTCCAATAAAATCAATCACACCTCTGCGATAACCGAATGCGGCATTGATATTCAAGGTGGACATGTCGTTACCCGTGAGATCAATCGCTCCACCAATATCCGCGCCCCATGCAAATCCCGCATGGAGTTTGGTTTTCAACGGCTCTGCGGCAGAAATATATGACACTGTGGTTAAAACGCACACAAATAGCAGTAGCAGTTTTTTCATTATTCCGGTATTTTTGTGAGAGTTATACATGCCCATTTATTTTGCTCGGTTGACTCGGTAAGGGTCAGTCCGTATTTTTTAGCTTCTGCGGTAATCAAAGGAATATCTTCGGCGTAAAATCCGCTCAGAAACATCGTTCCTCCTGCACGCAACGCGCGCGCATACGCGGCTATATCCGCTATAATTATATTACGGTTTATATTGGCGAGCAGCAGGTCTGCTTCACTCACATTTTCAACACATTTCACATCACCGAGCCGGATATCTATTTCCGGGTGAGAGTTTAGCGCTATATTCTCCTGCGCATTGGCATGAGCGGCAGGATCAATTTCCACACCTATGACTTCGTTCGCACCCTCCATAGCCGCTATAATCGCAAGGATTCCGGTACCGGTGCCCATATCTATCACTTTCTTTCCTCTCACGTCACTATTCATAATCCGCTCCGCCATCTGCGAAGTAGTTGCATGGTGACCTGTGCCAAACGCCATTTTCGGATCAATCACAATATCAAGCCGACACTTAGGCACATCCTTGTGAAAAGAGCTGTGAATCACACACTGATTGCCTATAACTATAGGTTTGAAATAGTTTTTCTCCCATTCAGCATTCCAGTCCTGACCCTCAATTACATCTATGGACACATTTATATCGCACTCAAACGGTAACAGAGATAATATATCAGTACAGTCTGGTGTAAAATCTTCTTTCTTTATATATGCGGTCAGTCCTGTTTCGTCTGGCACAAAACTTTCAAAGCCACGTTCAGCAAGAATCGAGGCTATAACATCGGTATATGTTTCATTACAGGGCGTGAGGTCAAACCTCACCTCGACATAATCATTCATAGCAACTAACGAAATGACGCGTCCTAAATAAGCGTTACAAAAAATGCTTATTAATTAGACAAAGTTAAT
>CAMWYV010000003.1 GCA_947178565.1 uncultured Porphyromonadaceae bacterium
CGAACCTCGCAAAAGGAATGTACATAATCCGCTTCGCACGACGCACATTCAAAATCCGCCTCTAATCCCCCCAATCTGTTTTTCATGCCACCTTGCTTGTTGAATATTCAACTTGTTTGTACTTTTACGGCATATTTAGCGAACAATCCATTCTTAATCGCTCTTATATACATATAAGCTATTTAATTTATGAGTAAGAGACCGGCTGAATTATAGCCGGCAAAAAAATTGAACCGAGTGGATACTAAAGACGAAAACAGAGATATTTCCGTTAAAAGGAAAAAATCGGGCATACGTAAAATTCTCAAATGGGTACTTTTGCCCATAGCCATCCTGTTACTGCTTGTTATTGCCGCGATAAGCATAGGGGTGTGGATGCTAAGTCCTGATGAGCTTACTCCGATGGTGAGCAAATATTCAAGCAAATATCTCGATGCAGATGTGACAGCCGCAAAGGTTGAACTGAGTTTCTGGTCAACCTTCCCCAAGGTATCGCTTGAAGTCGATGACCTCACCATTGTGAGTCACACCCTCAAAGATGTGCCTGACAGCATTCGCCGTCAGCTTCCGGCTAATGCCGACACACTTCTCACACTAAAGAACTTTGACGGTGGAGTAAACATCTGGGCGCTAATGGGAGGCACAGTGATGCTCTATGATGTGACTTTCCGCGAGCCCGATGTAAATATCGTGCAGGTCAACGACTCGGTGGCGAACTATCTAATCGTTCCTCCCACAGCCGATACCACTGACACTAATCTCCCATACATAAGCATTGACCGCTTCGCGATTGAAGGCGGAGCTCCTGTCAGGTATTTCTCGCTTGCCGACTCCATCGACTTGTCTGTCAAGATAGCGGAAGCAACTCTCGCCGGAAATTCAGCCCCTGTATATGCAATCGATATTGACGGGACAGGCGGCGGAGAGATTATGCCGGGACTGTGTCTGGGCGACATTACATTCGGTGTGAACGGTAGAGTGGACTGGAATCAGCGGCAGCCGAATCACATTGATCTTAAAGATTTCATTGTCAGCGCAAACAATATAGGCATCAAGATCAACACTAAGGTAAACTTTGAGAAATCTCCCGTAATAGAGACACTTACCCTCTGCGGAGAAAAAATAAAGATAGCAGATCTGATAGCAATGGTGCCTGAGCACTATCTGGAATCGCTGAAGCAGATTGACACCGATGTGCAGCTCGATTTCAATGCCGAACTTCTGAAGCCATATCAGATTGAATCGAAATCACTCCCTGCGCTCAAAGCAAGCGTACGGATTCCGGGAGGGTATCTCAACTATGACCGTATGGCGCTGAACTCGCTCCGCGCGGATATAAACGCCCTGCTGCCTGACGGCAATCCCGAGCTCGCTCAAATTAACATCAACGAACTTGCCGTGCAGGGAAGAAGTTTGAAATTCACTCTTGAGGGACTTATCAGAAATCTAACGGCGGATGCCGAAGTTGACGGCAGATTCCGCGGACAACTCAACACCTCCATGCTACCCGGAGCACTCTGGCGCAAACTCAAATGGCGTGCCTCCGGAGTGATAGACGGTGATACGCGCCTCCGTTTCCGCCTCAGTGAATTCAATCCCAAGCAATTCCATAGGGTAAAGGCAGACGGCAATGTGGCGCTCCGCAATTTCGCTCTCACATCTGCCGGAAACGATATTGTCCTGACTACCGGCAATATGAAAATGTCGTTCGGCACATCAGCCAAAATCACGATAGCCGACTCCCTTCGGGCTGATTCATTGCTGAAAGTGAGCCTTAAAGCCGATACGATGCTATTTCGCGGCGAGGGCATGAACCTCAGTGCGGCAGATGCCGATTTTGTACTTGCCGCACGGAATGTTGCAGGGAGTATGGATACCTCAAGAATCAATCCTATCGGTATCGCACTCAGAGCTGCGAGGCTGAAGCTCACCGTTGACAGCGATTCGGTGAATCTGCGGCTGCGCAACGCAGCAGTCAAAGCGACCTTGAAACGTTACGGCAATTCGGCAAAAGCTCCACTGCTCAATCTTGACCTCTCAGCCGAGAGAATGCGGTATCGCGATGAAATAAACTCCATGTCGCTCTCCAATGCATCTGCAAATCTCACTCTGCATCCGATTGTCCGCAGACGTGCGGTAAGAGACTCCATTAGCCGGAGGCAACTCCGTGACCGTGTGCGTAACTCCGACAGCATTTCGCGCTCAAGCGGTAAAGAAAACATGGATTTCGGAGTTGACCGTACCCTTTCATCACTCCTTCGCAAGTGGAAAGCGGAAGGGAGCGTGAAGGCACGTCGCGGCAGACTCGTAACCCCGTATTTCCCTGTACGGAATACTCTGCGCAATCTTGACATGAGTTTTTCTACAGACAGTGTGGTGATACGCAATACCGGATACACCCTCGGCAAGAGCGACTTTGTGATCAACGGCAGTATCAGCAACATTGCCCGCGCTCTCACATCACGCCGCGGCTCTCCGCTCAAGATTAAATTTGACATTCAGAGCGACACTATCAATATTAACGAGATATATGAGGCGGTGAGTGCCGGTTCCACTTTTGCCGAGCGGCTTGCCAAAGGTCAGGTCACTCTCGTTCAGACCGACGATGATGATGCGCGTCAGGCAGCAATCAAGAAAGAGACAGACACCTATGACACTCCGGCGTTTATCGTGCCGAGCAACATTGATGCGAGTCTCAATATCAAGGCAAAAGAGGTTCTTTATGCCGACATCTGGTTCCAGAAACTTGACGGCAAGATCGGAATCAAGGACGGTGCCGTGCATCTTGACCGCCTCGCGGGATACACTCCCATAGGATCAATGGATCTGACGGCTCTCTACTCCGCTCCCACCAAGAAAGACATTCATTTTGCCGCAGGAGTGGTTGTGAGAAGCCTCCGTCTGAAAGAATTCCTGAATCTGCTCCCGCAGATAGACACCGTACTCCCCCTGCTTCGTGAAGTCAACGGCATTATCACCGCCGATGTGGCTATGAATACTGAGATCGATTCGATGATGAATCTCAAGTTCAACACTTTCAAGCTCGTAATGAAGCTCACCGGCGATAGCCTTGTACTCGTTGACAACAAGACCTTTGAGAAGATGGCGAAGTGGCTCATGTTCAAGAAAAAAGATCGCAATCTCATCAACAGTATGAAGGTGGAGCTTATGATCAAGGATACCAAGCTGGATGTATTCCCGTTTGTATTTGACCTTGACCGATACAAGATAGGCGTGAGCGGACACAATACTCTGGATATGGATCTCGACTACCACATCGCGGTGCTCAAATCACCGATTCCTTTCAAATTCGGAGTCAACATCAAAGGTAAGCCGGGACACCTCAAAATCAGGCTCGGCAGGGCAAACTTTGATGAAAACAAGATTGCGTTCAGCCATCAGCTCACCGATACGCTGAGAATGAATCTGGTAAATGAGATCCGTGAGGTATTCGAGTTCGGAGCGCGCACAGGACGCCACACCAACCTCATTCTTAGAAATCCGAAAGAATATGCGGGCGAATTTATGGTTGCTGACACCCTCACCCACGAAGATTCCCTTATATTCATTCAGGGAGGAGCTATCGACGGACCCGCCGTGCCTCCTTTCCCGATGGATGACAATACTGTCAAACACCAGAAGAAAGACAAGAAAAAACGCCACTGATGTTTGAGCTGCAGATAGAGCGCTTCATGAAGCGCCACAATTATACATCCCTCACCCCGCGCGCCGCGCTTATCGATATGGACGGTACGCTATACGATTCCATGCCGCGCCATGCGCAGGCGTGGATGAGAATGGTGGGCGAAATCGGTATAGATGCTACTGCAGAGGAGTTTTTCATGTATGAGGGTCGCACCGGTGCTTCTACCATCAACATTTTGTTTAACAGAGCGTTTGGAAGAGATGCCACCAAGGATGAGATCAAAGAGCTGTACCACCGTAAAACCATATATTTTTCTGAATTGCCAGATGTAAGTTCCATGCCCGGAGCGCAGAAGCTCCTTGCTTATCTACAGGATATAGACATGAAGCGTGTGCTTGTCACCGGATCCGGGCAAAGCTCGCTAATTAACCGTCTTGAAGAGGACTTTCCGGGCGCGTTTCCGGTAGATATGAGAATCACAGCGCGTGATGTTGTCCATGGCAAGCCCGCCCCGGAGCCGTATCTTGCCGCGATGAGAAAAGCAGGTGTCACTCCGCAGCAAAGCATAGTGATTGAAAACGCTCCACTCGGAGTAGAGGCAGGAGATGCTGCCGGTGCCTTCACTATCGGAGTGACTACCGGACCGGTACCACGGGAAATGATGGAAGGTGCCGGGGCGGCGATAGTGTTTCCCGATATGCCGGCTCTGGCTGAACATATGCCCGGACTATTGAATGAAATAGCACTGTTTTCCAACAACTAAAAATCACAAAACGATGTTATCACCGCAATCCCAGGAACTCATTTTCACCAACAACGTTGCCGATGCAATAGATACATGGGTAGAGAAATCCAAGCCTTCAAAGCTCTATGTGATAGCCGACAGCAATACCGCAACCCTATGTCTGCCGCTTATTGCAGAAAAAAGTGACAATGTAGCGAACGCACACAGAATTGTGGTTCCGACAGGAGAGAAACATAAGAATCTGGAGACTTTGGCAAGCATCTGGACGAATCTCTGCAATAGCGGAGCATCGCGCAGCTCTGCGGTGATTAATCTTGGCGGAGGGGTTGTCACCGATATGGGAGGATTTGCCGCGGCGACCTTTAAGAGGGGCATCCGGTTTTTAAATGTTCCCACCACATTACTTGCTGCAGTAGATGCTGCTGTTGGCGGTAAAACCGGAATAGACTTCAATGGCTTCAAGAATGAGATAGGAGCTTTCTGCTGCGCCGATGCGGTGATAATCTCCACACTCTTTTTCCACACTCTGCCACATAGCGAACGCCTGAGCGGATTCGCCGAGATGCTGAAACATTCTCTTATTGCCGGAGGAGATTCTTATGCCAGACTCACCCGGAACAAGGATATTGACACTGTATCGCCCGATTTTCTTGCTTTACTGAAAGAGAGTGTGCTGGTGAAGAAAAATATTGTGGATCAGGATCCGACTGAAAAAGGACTGAGAAAGGCTCTTAATCTGGGACATACCGCCGGACATGCATTTGAATCTTACGCACTTGAAAAAGGAACACCGGTGCCTCACGGCTATGCTGTTGCCTGGGGATTGGTGATTGATCTGATTCTCTCGCATCTGCGCCACGGCTTCTCATCAGAAACCCTGCGCGGTGCAGCAGCTTTCATTGAGGAGAATTATGGACGAATCGCATTTGACTGCAGCGACTATGACGCGCTGATTGATATTATGCGTCATGACAAAAAGAATGCCGGAGACGGCACTATCAGTTTCACGCTTCTCCACTCTCCGGGCAATCCGGATGTGACCGCCACGGCTTCTCCAGAAGAAATCACCGCGGCACTGGATATTTTCCGCGACTTATTCCACATTTAAATCTTAAAACGGCAATGGCGGAAGTGCGTCAGCATTAATGTTGGCACGTATTCTCCATTCCGCCGGATATAGATTATTGGCTCTGTTACCGAGATTTTTCACAAATCCGAGCGGCAAGCCTCCGTATGTCAGCAGCACAATTCCTTTTTCAGTATCTGCCGGCAGAGTCAGTGCCTCGCATCTGAGATACTTTAGCGCGGTGAACCGGTCAACCTCCACCTGCTGCCATTTGCATGGGTTGAGCAGCAGGCTCTGCGCTAGATTCTGAGTGGGAATAAGATCTTTCCCTTTTATCACGGCAATAGGAATTTCGGGTCGGAGTTCCTGCGGCATAGATTGCGCAAGTGCAGAAATTGATAGCGCCATAACACGGTCGTTATCAACCGCTATCTCAACTTGAGCCTCCGAGGTCAACCAATCGGCAACGTCAACCTTAGTGGGAGCCTTTTTAACTCCTTTCTGTTTATTTTTTGTATGAGAGGATGAGTCAGAGTGCGGTTTGCGCACCACAGCAATAAATAGACCCTCGCCACGGGTAATTCCGGGAATAAATCTGTAGCAAGGAATTACCGTGTCTATACCCGGAGCTATTCCCCACGCCTCATCCACAGGAATATCAACCGGCTCTGCATCATATTCATCTACTATCCACTGCACCAATTCCTCGTTCTCAATACGATTGAATGTGCAGGTGCTGTAAACAAAATACCCACCCGGAGCAAGTGCTACCCACAGATTGGCAACAATCTCCCTCTGCCTTGCGGCACATGATTCAACCAATCCGCTACTCCACTGCGCCACCGCCTCGGAATCTTTTCTCATCATACCCTCGCCGGAGCATGGCACGTCTGCGGCAACCACATCAAAAAGTCCTTTATACTTCCTGAATATTCCGGTATCGGCATTTGTGACTTTAACGTCGGAATATCCCCATTTAGCAAGATTCTCACGCAGAATATCCGCGCGTGTATGCACAAATTCATTAGCAACCACAACGCTACTTTCCGGCAGGGCATCTATTACCGCAGTAGTCTTGCCGCCCGGAGCAGCGCAGGCATCAAGCCATCTCACCGGTTTTCCTCCGGCAAGAGTCCGTGCTATATGGGCGATAAACATAGAGGCTGCATCCTGAACATAATACATCCCCTGGTGTAAACGTGGGTCAAAAGTAAACGAACCTCTTTCCGGGAAATAAAAACCGGAATCCCACCACGCCACCTGATCGGCGGCGGGTAGAACACCGGTAAATTTAGCTCGGTTAATGCGCACCGACACCTCTGGCGCGGTGTTGGCAAGAGTATCGGCAAGCCCGCTGAACTGCGGAAACCGATACCCCTCTATCATATCTACAAAGCCCTGCGACAGAGCCATATCAGATAGAGAGACGGCGCAGAGTGTCAAGCAGCGCGCGATTTATAGGCTTGTCGTATTTGGTAGCCTTTGAGAAAGGCACATAAACGATTTCATCGTTTTTGATACCGATCATCACATTACGCTGGTCATCCATCAGCGCATCTATTGCAGCGGCACCCATACGTGATGCGAGAATACGGTCATGTGCTGTGGGAGAGCCGCCTCGCTGCAGGTGTCCGAGGATAGACACGCGCACATCGTAGCCGGGATATTCGTTCTTAACACGTTCAGCCATTCCCATAGCACCACCGGTGACAGGACTCTCTGCAACAAGCACGATCGATGAGTTTTTGCTCTTACGGAAACCGTTCTCGATGAGTTCGGCAAGCTGGTCAACCTCCGTAGAGATTTCAGGAATAATCGCCGCCTCAGCTCCTGATGCGATAGCGCCGTTAAGGGCGAGGAAGCCGGCATCTCGACCCATTACCTCTATAAAGAACAGGCGCTCGTGGCTTGTTGCGGTGTCACGAATTTTATCGACACATTCCATAATGGTATTGAGTGCGGTATCATAGCCGATAGTGGTATCGGTGCCATACAGGTCATTGTCAATAGTACCGGGCAAACCGATACAGGGGAAATTGAACTCGTTGGCGAATACTCTCGCACCTGTGAGCGAACCGTCACCACCGATGACCACCAGTGCGTCAATCTCATGGCGGCGGATATTGTCGTATGCAAGCTGCCGACCCTCGGGAGTTGCAAACTCAGGGCATCTCGCGGTTTTTAGAATAGTACCACCCATCTGAATGATGTTACTCACATTCTGAGTTCTGAATTCCTGTATCTCATCCGAGATAAGACCTTTATATCCTCTGTAAATGCCTTTAACCTTGAACCCGCTGAAAATAGCCGAGCGGGTAACGGCGCGGATAGCGGCGTTCATTCCGGGGGCATCACCTCCTGAGGTGAGAATACCGATGCATTTAATTTCTGACATAAATTTATGTATTAGTGTAAATTATATATTCGCTTATTTGTTAGTCTTCTAAAACTGCCGTCACAACATTGGTGGAACCGCCTCTCCAGGGAAGCATACCGTAGTATTTCTCATACACGAGTGTGAGCCTACGAGGTGTGCCTGTTGACAGATTCTGAATCTTGCGTGCCAAAACCTCATCTGGCACCGTGAATGTGAAATTACGGTCATAAATCTTCGACGAATCTGCAAGCGCGCTCTCGGTTGCCATAGTTCCCTCGAAGGTTTTGAAAAGAATGCCTCTCTTCTCAAACTCCGTAATATACCCTGTTGTTCGCGCTTCCACCGCATAAGGGTTAAAATAACGCACATAAAATATACCGGCAAGCACCAGAACCGCAATAGTAATAAGCCATGCGAGAAACCTGCGCCCTTTACGTTTCTTTTTCGGCGCGGACTCTCCTGTTTGCGGCACAGCCGGCTTACCGGGAGTAAAATCAATCACATCGCCCTGAGTCACTTCTGCCGCAGGCTCGTCCTCTTCAAGAAAATAATCTTTATGGTCGTCAAGATTCATTTTGTCTGAGTAATTTTTTTGTATGGTGTTTGTCAAGTGTTATCGCTATGAAGGTAATGATACCGAGCACTATCAGCAGCATGGTGTTGCACCACAGCACTAAGTTGGCGAACGCAGTGGCATAATCAACGGTCAATTCGGGAATACCGGCAGAATACATACCGAGCCCGAATATCAGTGCCCACTGATAAGGACCGATGCCGCCATTTGACGGCACTGCCATTGATATGCTTGACAGCACGAAGCATACGAGCGCGGCTGTTATACCGTAGCGTGCAATAACCTGCGCCGTTGCCGGGAAAGCGAAAAAGGCGAGGTATAGCTGAAAAAAATAGCATCCCCACAGCAGCAGAGTGTAAAGCAGCCATCTGCCCTTACCCTTCATTTTACCTATAACGGCAAAACCTTCCCAGATACCTGCCAGAAGATTCTTCACCGCCCGCACCGCCTTATTGTCAGGGCTAAATTTCCAGACAAGCCATAGCACAACAACCAGTGCCGGAACAGCAATCCATGTCCAGGGAGACGAAAGCACACCTGAAACCGCATTATTCAGCGCGGGGTTCTGACTCAGATAGCCAATAATCTGGGGACGCGCAAGCACAAGTGTGAGCAAAAGCAATAGAAATACGGTTATGGTATCGGAAAGGCGGTCACAGACCATAGAACCGAACACGGTAGTGAAAGGTGCTTTCTGACGGGCGGAAATATAACCGGTACGCCAAAACTCACCGAGGCGCGGAAATATAAGATTGACCGCATAAGTGCCGAAGATAGACAGAACTATAATCCAAAGCGGCGGTTTGACCTCTAAAGCGTATAGCTGAATGCGCCAACGCATAGCTCTGATGACATGACTCACAATGCTGAGTGCGAGCCCTGCAAGAATCCACCGGAAATCACACTGAGTCCGGATAATATTCAGCATCTCATGCAAATCGACTTGAGTGAAAAGCAGATAGCAGAGACCTACCGTAACGGCAAGAGGTACGCCATACTTCACAATCGGCTTCCACCACTTGCTTTTTGCTGCGGTATCGCGGGATGATATTTTGTGAGAATCAGCCATATCTAACAAGTTGCAAATATAACTAAAATCCTCCTATCCGCAATCCGGAAACAAAATCAATCAACTACCCGATAAATCCCTGCTTAAAGTCAAATAATAGGGGTTTCGACAAAAATCACACCGCATCTCCTTGCTGTCAGGATTGTCGAAAAAGCTATTATTTTAGACAAAAATGACAAAAATAACCCTAATTCTGAGTATTTAGACTAAATTTGGGTCATAATAGGAACAATCACGCAATATGAAAGAAAAAGTCATTATTTCAACCCGCAGTATGGAGCGGGTATCAACAGAGTTCAGTAAACTCGGTTCCGACTACATCTTTGCAAGAATGTCCGACATCAATCTGTTTGCCGACATGAGCAAGGCTCCAACACGCCTCGGAGGTGTTCTGATAGCCCTGACTCTCCGTGGGGAGATTGAGCTGGAGGTAAACTTATCGCGATATACATTGCAACCGGATACTATCGTTGTGCTCGGTCCGGACTGCCTGGTTCAGACCAGGAACGCCAAAGGTGAAAATATGGATGCATACGTACTGATCGCATCGGAATCATTTATGCGCGACATCAATCTCGACATCAATATGCTTACTGCCGCACGTATGACACCAAGTCCTGCAAACGTTTTGCGGCTAAGTGCGGAAGAGAGTGCGCTTATGACCAAATATTTCGAGCTCATTCACTCTAACACGAGCACCAATACAGATGAGAAATGCGTCAGGAGTATCTCACGCTGTCTCATCTCGGCAGCTGTGTATCAGCTCATTCAGTTCACCATGAATCATCCGCCGCACAACTCAGCATCAACCGCCGTGAGATCAAGGCGCTCAAGCTATGTGAAAGACTTTATACGGCTTGTTCATGAGCACCATCGCCGCGAGCGTTCGGTTTCTTTCTATGCGTCTAAACTATTTATCTCTCCAAAATACCTTTCGCTCATCGTCAAGGAATCCACCGGCAAAAGCGCGGCTGAGTGGATAGATGAATATGTGGTGCTTGAGGCTAAGAATCTACTCCGGTTCTCAGGCAAGAATGTGCAGCAGATAGCTTACGAACTTAATTTCACAAACCAGTCGAGTTTCGGCAAATACTTCAAGCATCTCACAGGCATGTCGCCGACCGAATATCAGAAGTCCTGAAACATTTGAATTTCATATATGTTATAACACAGAATACAATCCAACAAGTTATGGTAACAACTGATCTTAATACGATAACCTCACCGGAGGCTATCCGCAAAATGAGTATCGACGAGCTCAAACATCTTGCCGCAGAAATGCGTAAAGCTCTGATTTGTAAAGTTTCCGCGCATGGTGGACATGTCGGTCCCAATCTCGGAATGGTAGAGGCGGTTATTGCACTCCACTATGTCTTTGACACTCCGAAGGATAAGATAGTGTTTGATGTCTCACATCAGACTTATCCTCACAAGATGCTCACCGGGAGAATGAATGCCTTCACAGATGCAACTCACTATGATGATGTAACAGGCTACACAAATCCTCGTGAAAGCGAATACGATCTTTTTTCTCTCGGTCATACCTCATCGGCTATATCCCTTGCTTCCGGTCTCGCCAAAGCGCGTGACATGAAAGGTGGTAAAGAGAATGTCGTGGCAGTGATAGGGGATGGCTCTCTCGGCGGAGGAGTCGCATTCGAGGGTCTTGATTTCGGCGCAACCCTGGGTACCAATTTCATTGTCGTGGTTAACGACAATAATATGAGTATCGCTGAAAACCACGGCGGCATATATGCCGACCTTCGTATGCTGCGAAACACCAATGGTGAAGGTGAACCGAATCTGTTCCGCTCATTCGGCTACGCATACCGGTATGTTCATGCCGGGAACGATATCAACGCCCTCATTGAAATGTTTAAATCGGTGAAAGACACCGACCGTCCGGTGGTGGTGCACATCAATACCTTCAAGGGACTCGGATTGAAAGTAGCTGAGGATAATCAGGAGAAATTTCACTGGAGTATGCCGTTTGATCCGGAAACAGGAGAGCTTCTTGCAAGCGATTCCGGCGAAGACTACACCGATATTTTCGCAACTGAAATGCTCGAGCAGATGAAAAGCAATCCGCAGGTCGCTGTCATCACCGCAGGTACTCCCGGAGCTATCGGATTTTCAAAAGACCGCCGGTTACATGCCGGTAAACAGTTTGTGGATGTAGGTATTGCCGAGCAACAGGCTGTTGATCTTGCGGCAGGTATGGCGGCGGGCGGTGTCCGGCCTGTATTCGGAGTAGTGAGCACTTTCTTGCAGCGCGCCTACGATCAGTTCAGTCAGGATGCGGCTCTTAACCGTCAACCGGCTGTGTTTAACGTGGTCTATGGCTCCATGTTCGGCATGAATGATGAAACCCATCTCGGGTTCTTTGACCTTGGGCTTCTCAGCAATATCCCCGGTCTCCTTGTGCTCACACCGACCTCCAAGGAAGAATACTTGTCTATGCTCCGCTGGGCAATCAGGCAAACAAAGACTCCGGTTGTAGTCCGACAGCCGGGAGGCAGAGTGGTGAGCAATCCGGATGCCGCGCTCCTTGATGATTACAGCCGTGCAGAATATGAAATAGTCAGAAAAGGCGGCAAAGTGGCTCTAATCGGAGTGGGCACCTTCCTGCCTGTAATGAATGAAGCTGCTGACTTGCTTGAAAAGCAAGGTGTTTCATCCACAGTCATCAACCCACGAAATGTTTCGGTGCTCGATACAGCTACCCTTGACAGCCTCAAAGACTTTGATATGGTTATTACCGCAGAGGACGGAATCATTGACGGCGGCTACGGTCAAAAAATAGCCTCCTACCTCGGCGAAGCACCTGTAAAGGTTGTCAATCTCGGTCTCCCCAAAAAATTCCTTAACCGCTTCGATGCAAAGGAGGTGCAGCGAGCATGCAGCTTGACCGCCGAACAGATTGCTGCCCGTGCCGTCAAAACTAATTACTGATAACTACTTATAATGAAAGAATTCAAACCAGCAGCATGGTTGCTCCCGCAGCCAGTCTTGATTCTCGGCACATATAATGCCGACGGTACCCCCAACGCCATGAATGCCGCCTGGGGCGGTCAGTGGGATTATCACGAGATATTCATATCTCTCGGCTCACACGCCACAACAGATAATCTTAGCCGCAACGGAGAGTTTACCGTTGCATTCGCAACTGTCGATACTCTTGTGGCATCAGACTTTGTGGGAGTGGTGAGCGGACGCAAAGATTCCGATAAAATGGCAAAGACCGGCTGGCAGTCAACGAAGGCTGAGACTGTTGATGCTCCGATCTTCGATTGCTTTCCCATGACAATGGAATGCCGTATCAAAGAGAAGATTCATGAGTCTGAGACAGGTTTCTATATGGTGGCTGAGATTCTCCGAATTGTCTGTGACGAGAAGTATCTCGCTGATGACGGTCGCCCCGATGTGGAGAAAATGGAGCTTATCACCTTTGATCCTATCCACAATGGATACATCCGTCTCGGTTCCCGCGCAGGCAACGCCTTCAGTGACGGTCTCGCCCTCAAATAACAAAGATACTGTACTTTTTAATAAGGGAAGCCGGCTCGTGGGAGTCGGCTTCCTATGGTTATGGGTATATATTTGCTTCAGAATACGATTTCGATATTGCCGGAGTCGTTTTTGGAGGATGTCTGTGGCATCTGAGCGGGATAGGCATTGCTGTTGTCGCTATTTTTAAGGCTCTCCACAATCTTCTTCTCACGGTTGTATGCAGGACTGCTCTCAAGTATCTCGATCACATTGTCATCATCCATCTGCGCAGGGGTGAGAATAATATAGTTGGTGTTATATACCTCTATCTTTTCACCGTATCTGCCACGAAGTCTCTCAATATCTTCAGAAGTAGTGGAGGGAGCCGAATCAGTTGATAACGGTTCCTGAGCTCCAACAGTGCTTGCCTTTATTGTATCGCGCTGATTGTTTAACTCGAATCCCGATGCAAGGAGAGCAATTTTCACCTTGTCACCCAACTCATTGTCCACACTCACACCCCAGATAACATCTACCTTGGAGTCGATGCTTTTGACAAATTTAGTGAACTCCTGCATTTCTCCCATCTTGAACTTGTTTTCTGCTTTTTCGGAGAAATATATGTTGAAAAGGAGCTTTTTGGCGCTCAAAATATCGCGGTTTTCAAGCAGCGGTGAATTAAGGGCATCATCGATAGCCTGACGCACACGTTCGGGACCTTCTCCATAGCCGGTGCTGATGATTGCGGCTCCACCGTTTTTCAAGGTCGTTTCCACATCCTTGAAGTCGAGGTTCATTCTGCCTTCCGATGTGATGATCTCTGAAATAGAGCGCGCAGCAGTGGCAAGAGTCTCATCGCTCTTTGACAGCCCGTTGAAGAAGTCGAGGTCGGCGTAAATGTCAATCAGTCGGTCATTGTTGATAATCAGCAGCGCGTCAACATATTTTGCCATCTCGTCCACACCGTCCAGCGCTTTGAGAATCTTGGAATCTCCCTCGAAGTAAAACGGAATGGTGACAATACCCACTGTGAGGAGCCCTTTTTCTTTGGCGATCTTAGCCACTACGGGACCTGCGCCTGTGCCTGTGCCGCCTCCGAGAGTCGCTGTGATAAACACCATGTGGGTATTATCCTCAAAGAGCGACCGGATTTTCTCCATATCTTTCTCGGCAGCTTCTTTAGCTACCTTAGGAATATTTCCCGCGCCGAGCCCTGTGCCTATAGTGATTTTTGTAGGCACGGGTGAAGAGCCGAGTGCCTGTGCATCGGTATTCACCACCGCAAAGGCTACATTCTTTATGCCCTGACGGTACATATAGTTGACGGCATTTCCGCCGCCTCCACCAACGCCTACTGCCTTGATATATATTTTGTTTTCAGCTTTTGCATCCGACACCTCGAAGTTGCCGGCAAGTTCGTCCATCTGCTGTCTGTATTGTTCGTGCATCTCTGTGTAGTTGTTTTTTCGGTGTTGGTGCATTATTATTCATCATCATCGCTGAAATCAGCTCCCTCTTCTTCAGTGTTGAGGGCGTTTGCAATACCCTGCCACCACTTTCCGAGCTTCTTGCCGATGCCGTTTCCATCTCTTTTTCCCGTCTCTTCCTCAACAGTAACGGGAGCCGGTTCTGGTTCCTTGATTTCGGGTTGCGGCTTGGGTTCCAGACACTCAACCGGATCAGCACTGCCGGAAAGC
>CAMWYV010000004.1 GCA_947178565.1 uncultured Porphyromonadaceae bacterium
GTTAATTACAAATTCACCTATTCTCAGCGTTATTCCAATGCACCGTGATTATCATCGTCATTGCCGGATCTGAACGCATTGAATACCACAGAGGCTTTGGCTGGTCCGACAACAGAAGCGAGTTCATCCAGATCTGCCTCCTTGATTCGCTTCACACTGCGGAAATGCCTCAGAAGTGCATCACGTGTTTTGACACCGATACCTTTCACGGAGTCCAGCTCAGATACAAGTTGCGCCTTACTTCTACGGTTGCGGTGGTGGGTAATACCAAAGCGATGGGCTTCATCACGCAGATGCTGCACTACCCTGAGACTTTCTGAGTTTTTATCGATATATAGCGGCACACTGTCTCCCGGAAAATAGATTTCTTCAAGACGTTTTGCAATACCCACAACGGCAATCGTGCCGCGCAGTCCCATATCATCAAGAGCTTCAACGGCGGCACTTAGCTGACCCTTACCGCCGTCAACCACTATGAGCTGAGGCAATTCCTCACCCTCGTTTACTAACCGGGTATATCGTCGGGTCAGAACCTCTTTCATGGATGCAAAATCATCCGGTCCTTCCACTGTCTTTATATTAAAATGACGGTAATCTTTTTTTGATGGCTTGCCGTCCTTAAACACTACGCAACTTGCCACAGGGTTTGTACCCTGAATATTTGAGTTATCGAAACACTCTATGTGATGAGGTAATACCTCAAGACGAAAGTCCGATTTCATTCGCTCAAGGAGTTTGCGGGCACGCTCTTCCGGGTCTTTGCGGGCAAGTTGGTTGAGCATGTCTATCTTATGCTGCCGGGCATTTCGCTCAGACACCTCCAGAAGCTTCGCCTTATCACCGCGCTGAGGTACCATAAAGGTTACTCCGGGCATATCCACATCCGGATGCTCTGCGACCAATACAGCATCATATCTAACATCAAACCGTCGGGCAATCTCAGCCATCGCATAACTGAGCAATTGCGGCACCGTCTCATCCATCCTACGCTTGTATTCAAGGGTAATACTCCGCACAACCGCCCCCCTACGCACATGCATATAGTTTATGAAAACGTCACCGCCATCGTCATCGACACCAAACACATCCACATCACCTATAGTCTGGCTTACTATCACACTCTTGGAACAATAGCGCTCAACTAATTCATATTTCTCTTTTATTTCCTGTGCTTCTTCAAACCGTAATTCAGCACTGAGATCAAGCATCTGCTTTTTCAGATACTCCAGCAGTTCGGCAAGATCACCTCTTAGAATTTTCTTGACATTTTCAATCTGCTGGGCATATTCTCCACGGCTTATCTTACCGACACATGGACCGGAACACCGCTTTATATGATAATCCAGGCATAAGCGCCCTTTCCCTTCAGCAATCCCCTGCTCTGTTATAAGGTTTCGGCATGAACGGAGCGGATATAGCTCGCGAATCAGTTCAAGAACAGTTCTCGCTGCAACGGTATCTGTATATGGTCCGTAATATTTGGATCCCTCCAATTGCTTTTGACGGGTCATGAATACTCTCGGAAACGGTTCTTTAGTCACCACAATCATAGGATAAGATTTGTCATCCTTGAGAAGCACATTATATCTCGGCTTGTACTCTTTGATCATGGAGTTTTCAAGATTGAGCGCATCCTGTTCTGTAGGCACCACTATATATTTCATATCCGCAATTGCGCGTACAAGAAGATTCGTACGGGTGCTGTCGTGAGTGCGGTTGAAATAAGAAGAGACCCTTCGCTTGAGATTTTTTGCCTTACCAACATAAATCACATTTCCCCCGGAATCAAAGTACATATATACTCCGGGGGTAGTGGGTAAGATCGCAATCTTATCCGTGAGCTCCTGTGATTTCTTGTGTTTGGTCAATATCAATATATTATGAGGGAATCCACATCAACATCTTCAGGTAACGCCTTCCTGCCACCAAGCGCACCAAGTTCTATAATAAAATTGATGTATATTTTTTTTGGATTCATACTTTTCACGAGTTCATATGCCGCCGCCATAGTACCTCCGGTTGCAAGAACATCATCATGAATTACCACAATATCATCTTCGGTAATCGCATCCTTATGAATCTCAATCGTATCTTTCCCATACTCCTTTGCATAAGTGCACTGGATGGTTTCGGCTGGAAGTTTGCCAGGCTTACGTGCCGGAACAAATCCCGCACCAAGTTCAAACGCCAATATTGATCCACAGATAAATCCGCGGCTCTCAATCCCCACAACTTTAGTCACACCCTTATCACGATACAACTGCGACAAATCCCATCCAAGAATATGAATGGCACGAGAATCCTTAAATGCCGTTGTCAAATCCTTAAACACAATCCCCTTTGAAGGGAAGTCAATCACATCTCTAATTTTAGACTTAATGTATTCCATAATTAAATTTACTTTAACTCCAGTTTCACCATTTGTCAAATCACACACTCGCTTATGTTCCACGTGAAACAATCACCGACCCAGAAGCACCAACAAAATACTGATATCACTCGGTGATATGCCGGGTATTCGGGAGGCTTGACCGACAGTCTCAGGGTTAATCTTTACCAACTTTTGCCTGGCTTCAGTTGACAAACTCTTCACGCTATTATAGTCAATCATGCCTGCCAATCTTACATTTTCCAACCTTTTCATCTTGTCGGCAAGCGCTCTTTCGCGTTCTATATATCCTCCATACTTAATTAGTATCTCTGCCGCCTCTATAATCTCATTCCGTCTCTCAACCTCTATATTGTTGTTGATATAATCATTAAGGTAAGACAACTGTCCGGCAAGCATCATAATATTTAGCTTAGGGCGAAGAATAAGATCAAACAATTTCATAGTCTGCTTTAAAAGCGACTCACCTACCCTTTCAAAATAGGGATTGATTTCTTCAGGTCTGACGGATGTAGATCTTGCAAAAGAGATGAATCTATCTCTCTGATCTTTCTTGGAAAGCATCAAATTATATCTTTCTTCATCTGCTAGACCAATCCCATGCGAACGCTCAGTAAGCCGCATATCTGCATCATCCTGCCGTAGAAGTATTCGGTATTCAGCACGCGACGTAAACATCCGGTATGGTTCATCCACTCCCTTTGTCACGAGATCATCAATTAACACTCCAATATATGCCTCATCTCTGTTAAGTGTAAAAGGCTTTTCGCTTCTGGATTTCAACGCAGCGTTCACTCCGGCAATCAAACCCTGACCCGCCGCCTCTTCATAACCGGTAGTTCCATTGACTTGACCGGCAAGAAAAAGACCTGGCACAATCTTACTTTCTAAAGAATGTGACAATTGCGTCGGATCAAAAAAATCATATTCTATAGCATAACCTGGACGATATATTGATATATTCTCAAATGCAGGAATTGTAAGCAAAGCCTCAAGTTGAATATTAAACGGCAGAGATGATGAGAATCCGTTTAGGTAAAATTCCTGGGTGTCTTCACCTTCCGGTTCAATGAATAGCTGATGCTCCGACTTGTCAACAAATGTCACAATCTTTGTTTCGATACTGGGACAGTATCTAGGACCTATACTTTGAATCTGACCATTATAAAGAGGTGAATCAGGCAAACCCTGACGTAGTATTTCGTGGGTTCTTTCATTTGTGTAAACTATATGACATGCCCTTTGTTTCAATTCTCTCTTAATCTCAGGCAGATAAGAAAATTTATGGTTATCCTCTTCAAGTTCCTGAACAGAGGTCTTGCTCCAATTTATACTTCTACCGTCAATTCTTACAGGAGTACCGGTTTTCATTCTGTCAGTCCTAATACCCAATGACTTCAGTTGCTCAGTCAGACCTATGCTTGCAGGCTCAGAGATTCTACCTCCCTTTATTTGAACTCTTCCTATATGCATAAGTCCATTTAGAAATGTTCCTGCAGTAATAACCACTGTTTTCGAATGGAATTCAATACCAGCCTTAGTTCGTACACCTTCAACCTTATCATCAACAATCAATGCGGTGACGTCATCCTGCCATAGCGAAAGATTATCAGTATTCTCAAGAATAGTCCTCCACATCGCACTGAATTTCATGCGATCACTTTGAGCACGGGGACTCCACATAGCCGGACCTTTCGAACTGTTCAGCATTCGAAATTGTATTGCAGTCTTATCAGTCACAATTCCAGTCATACCTCCGAGAGCATCTATCTCCCTAACTATCTGCCCTTTAGCAATTCCTCCTATGGCGGGATTACAACTCATCTGGGCTATTTTATTCATATCCAGCGTAATGAGTAAAGTAGAAGCACCCATAACAGCTGCTGCATGAGCGGCCTCGCAACCGGCATGACCGGCACCAATAACTATTACATCATAGTCAAATCTCATATTTTTGCTCTCAGATTTTCCAACATTGACAGCGCAGCATTTTCATGTGCCTCCATAATCTCGCGTTCTCCTTCACCCTTATCATTAATTCCACAGAGATGTAAAAGTCCGTGAACAATCACTCGATTTAACTCTGCCTGGTAGTCAACAGCAAGGTCTGTTGCATTTGACGCAACTGTATCAAGGGATATATACATATCTCCGCTAACAAGTTTGCGCCGACTATAATCAAAGGTTATGATATCAGTATAGTAATCATGATTCAAAAATTCACGGTTTACTTTTATGATGGTTTCATCATCACAAAAAATATAACATAGCTCACCCAAAATTTTTTTATGTGACTCTGCAACATTTTTAAGCCATTCCTCCATCAGAGTCACATCAAGTAAGGGTAAGTCTACATTCTCCGCGTTCCAGATAATTTTTGCTGCCATCAGGGAATTTGTTGAACACAAAAGTAAGTAAAACCATAATTTTATGCAAAAACTATACTATCGTCAATTTTTCTGGAAAAACACTTAATTTTGATATATCACTGATTTAATGCATATTACAGCATAATAACTCCATCAGAATTTAATATTTGAATCCTAACAAGATATTTGCACTGGAATTTTGTATTCTGAGAATGTGTTTTTTATTACATTTGTGGATGAAGCATTAAAAAAAATGGCATGAGCAAAATTTCGGCAACAATAATCACTTTCAATGAAGAAAAGCATATTGCACGATGTATAGAATCTCTCCGCGATATCGCAGACGAAATTATTGTCGTGGATTCATTATCTCAAGATTCTACCATCGAAATTTGTGAAGCTATGGGGTGCAAGGTAACCCGACGCAAAATGAAAGGCTATGGAGCACAGCGACAATATGCAACTTCACTCACCTGCCACAACTATGTTCTGTCGATCGATGCTGACGAAGTGCTATCACCTGCTCTACGAACTTCACTAATAAAATTAAAGAACAGTGACTTCAATCACAGAGGCTATAGTTTTTCCCGATTGAACTTCTACTGCGGCACTCCGGTGAAACACTGCGGATGGTATCCTGATATACAGGTTCGCCTATTTGATAAAAGATATGCAAACTGGAATCTGCATGACGTAGATGAAAGAGTAATTTTCAGAGATAACGTGATGCCTGTTAAACTTGACGGCGATATTTTGCATTACAGATGCACTACCGAAGAGGAGTTTCAGCAGACAGAAAAAGCCCATGCTGCACTTCTTGCCAAATCAATTCTTGAAACAGGTAAAACACCGGGGGTTCTTACACCTTATATTCAGGGAATAAAGAGCTTTATAAAGTGTTATATCACTCAAGGTGGGGCTCTCGACGGAATGGTAGGAACAGCTATCAGCAAACAGAGATACCATTCTACCCTTCTCGCATGGAGCACAGCAAGAAAGAAATCAAAGAACAACAAATAACTTATATTCCTCTCTCCACCTGATTAATATGAGCAACCAATTAAAAGTATATTGCAAAAATATTGAGGAATACGTCAATATTGAAGGGGGAGACACACTGCTTAAAATATCGGAGAATATTTACGATAAATTGAATTTCAAACCGGTGTGCGCAAGGGTAAATTATAAAACCGAAGATCTCGGTTTTTCTGTATTTCAGCCTAAAATGGTGGAATTTCTATCAGTCACTTCTCAAAGTGGAATACGCACATACGTTCGGTCTCTATGCATGATGCTGTATAAGGCGGTTAATGAGTGTTTTCCTGGTAAGAAACTCCGCATCGAACACTCTATTGCAAACGGATATTTCTGTCGCATCAATGATAATTGGAATGCTTCCGAGAACAATATCAGAACTATAAAAAACAAAATGACAGAGTATGTTGAAGCCGAAATACCTTTTGAAAGAAAAGAAAGGCTCACCCGAGACGTTATCCAAATATTCAAGCATCAGGGATTGGATGACAAAGTATTACTTCTCGAAACACTGAATGAGTTATACACTACATATTATAGATTGGGTAACATATGTGATAGCTACTATGGTCAACTTGTACCTTCAACCGCATATCTACAAGTATTTGATCTGATTCCCTACAAAGACGGTTTTCTTCTTATGCCGTTTGACAAAAAAGACACAGATTGTCCGGCAAAACCTAATGACCAGGAAAAAATGTTCAAAGCATTTACCGATTATCTTGAATTTAATAAAATCGTTGGGATAAGCACCGTTGGAGAGCTTAACAAAGCTGCTGAAGATGAACATTCTGCGATGGTTATCAATGTGTCAGAAGCTATGCACAATAAAAAAATAGCTACAATTTCAGATGAAATTACAGCACGATACAAGGCTGGTGGAGCCAGGGTGGTTCTCATTGCCGGACCTTCTTCAAGCGGCAAGACCACATTCACGAAGCGTCTTGCAATTCAACTGATGACCAACCTTATGGAGCCCGAACTTATTTCTCTTGACGACTATTTCGTTGACAGAGAGCATACTCCTAAGGATGAAGATGGTGAGTATGACTACGAGTCTCTATATGCGCTGGACTTAAAACTGTTTAACGCACACCTTTCCGCTTTGTTGAGAGGTAAGGAAGTTGAGTTGCCTTATTATAACTTCTCAACAGGTAGCAGGGAATTCAGAGGCAACCGCATTAGATTAAAACCAAATTCCATACTACTTATAGAGGGAATTCACGGGCTCAACCCAGAGCTTACCGCATCAATTGAGCAGAAAATGAAATATATGGTGTATGTTTCAGCACTTACCACAATTTCAATTGATGATCACAATTGGGTTCCTACGACCGACAACCGCCTGCTGCGTAGAATCATACGTGACCATAAATATCGCGGTACATCAGCAACAGATACAATCCGCAGATGGCCCAGCGTTAGAAGAGGTGAAGAAAAATGGATTTTTCCCTATCAGGAAAATGCCGATTCAATGTTCAACTCATCACTGCTGTTTGAACTCGGCGTGCTTAAAGATCGGGGAGATGAAATTTTACGTAACGTACCTAAGGATGTACCTGAATTCGGGGAAGCCTCACGATTGCGCAAATTCCTTAGCTATTTCACCTCAATCAGTGAAAAATATGTACCCTCAACCTCACTATTGAGAGAATTCCTGGGGGGTAGCTCATTTAACTATTAACCAAGATTACGAGTATAAGCAACCATCTGAAGCGCTGTTTCTGCCGCTTCAATTCCTTTGTGACCAGCGCAACCGCCTACACGATCAAGGGCCTGCTGCTCATTCTCGACAGTCAGTACTCCGAAAATCACAGGGATGTCTGACAGGGTATTAAGTTCGGTAATTCCCTGGGTAACACTTTGGCAAACATAGTCAAAGTGAGGAGTATCTCCACGGACAACACAGCCGAAAACAATTATAGCATCTGCAGCTCCATGCTCTATCAGCTGATTTCCGGCAAAAGTAAGCTCTACTGCACCGGGCACTTCATAAATGAATATGTCAGAATCCGGTATGTCGTACTTATGAAGGGTTTCCACCGCACCTTTTGTGAGCTGCGAAGTGATAAAACCATTCCACTGTGCTTGCACAATCGCAATTTTCGCACCCTTGAAACTCTTTTTATCAAGGACTGTTTCTGGTCTGTTCTGTGACATAATCAAATTTATTAACGTGGGAAAATTTTATGCCAGAAACCGAGAATATCAGCACCTCGGTTGCCGGCATTATACAGAATATCGACTATTTTCTTGTGAATCTCATCAGCTCCCAGTCTGGAAGCCTTATGAAGCATGGTATTCAGAAGATGTATTCCTTTCTCTCTAGCTGCTTTTACTCCCAGGAGAGCTTCACCGAGTTCAACGCTCAGTTCCAATTGTTTCTCGCTGAATTCCCCTTCAATTTTAGTTAGATATTTAAGAGAGCGGGTGAAATATTGCACAGCCTCACGCTCTCTACCCATCTGCATGAGGGTTGTCCCCTCCTGTTCAAGAGATTCCACAAGCCTTACAGCGGCATTTTCAACACCCGCATTCACCTCCCTCATATAATCATCCGAGGACTTGTGAAGTACAGCAAGCATCTCGGCTTGTTTTACCTTTGAGATATTGGTTTTTGTAGCAGCGGCGACAGCGAGAATATGTGCAGATCCGTATCTTTGTGGTGAAATCCGTGCAAGTCTCTCATAAATTTTGGCTGATTTTTCAATTTCCCGCTCCGCCTGACGATATTTACCCCGGTTAATATTCAACCGGGCTATATCATAGAGAATTGCCGCCAGAACGCTTAAAAATGACTCATCACGGCGCTTTACATTCTGAGCAAGAAGATTAAGACACTCGGCTGCTGCCTGTAAAGCATCGTCTGGTTTCCCTTGATAGATTAAAATACGTGTTTTTATATGGAGTAAAGCAGCCCTCAGGTCTGCAAGTTCGGATTTTTCCTCCCCTTTTTTATTCAGGACTAAATTTATAAGATCAATAGCACGGATAACTTCGAATTCCTTGCCATCACGCACCATTTCCATAACTAGCTCCCGGCATAAATCGTAAGCCGCAACAAAATTCAGTTCCGAAATATAATTGCTTACGTCCTTGAGTCTCAATCCTCCTCTCAATAATTCCGCAACTTTGCCAGACTCACAAGTTAGTTCGGTAAAAAACGGTTCAAAAGTATCGTCCATTACCGTTTAAAGCCTTTATCTAACTTATTATAAGCGCAGTCGGCAATGGTATCAACTATATATTGCATTTCCTCGCTACCGAGTGAAGGTAGATTTTCAAGAATTATATCCTTGTTTATCAACGCAGCCACAACTCCGGCAATCGCTCCGGCATTGGTTGAAAGATCCTCTTTAAGTTCTTTAGTGGAGGCTGAAGAAAGCACATCCCTATGGTGAAGTTTTACCGATGAAGCTTCAGAGTCTATGTGAATATAATTGTCGGAATAAAACTTGATGTGCCTTTCGTAGCATTTAGCCGAATCTGTTTCATTAAAAATGGTCCTGAGATCAGAGCTCCTTGTTATAACCACGTCTGCCATCTCAAGATTTTCAAGAATATCAGGCATCATTTTTGTGATACCGCTCTTGGGTGCGGGAGTGAGTCCAGGCACATATACTATTATAGCCTTACGCTCCTTGGCATGATTGAGAAGCTCTACAATATGAGTGCGAACACGCTCTATTAAAGAAAAATAAGCACCGAAAACCACAATATCATCGGAGTCTATGCGAGGCCAAACGAAATCAAACTTCTCTTTGGGATAGCTACGGCTGCACACAAGCTCATCCTCCGGTGCGAAACGGAGATTGAGCGGAGTTATCCCATCAGAATATCGGTCTATAGATTTGGTGTTCACTCCATGGCGCTCCAAATAAGCCACAAGCATATCGCCGGTGGGATCGGATGCACATTCACTCACATAAGTGACATCATATCCACATTTACCGAGCATAGCCGCCGAATTGAGCATTCTTCCGTCAGGTTTGGCTGTCACTTGCACGGAGTCAGTCGCTCTGTCACCGGGAAACAGGAGGTCTAGAGTGCATTCACCAATTATTATTACCTTTCTCATACTTAAAAAGAACGGGGTCTATTTTTTCAGGGTTTTCGTCTGCACAAAGATACGATTATTGCACTTTCCGCCCAATAGCTGCTACAGTTTTCTACCCTCAAACTTTTCAACACACTCTACCCAGTGCCTGTCAACCTTTATGGATTTAGCTGTTGCCGGATCAAATCCTGCCATAACCGTATATCCTATACATTTGGTTTGACCTGTCGAGCTATTGACTATTCTCTGCTCCATCTTGAAACTATGCTCGCTAACCGAGGTCACGGTTGTCCATACCTCCAGGCTCTCGTTAAAATATGAGGGTGAATAGAAATCACAGCTTATGTGAACCACTACGGCACGCAGACTCTTCCAGTCCATACCCTCAGGAAGTACATCACTGAAATAGCTCACTTTAGCAAGATCCATAAAGGATAGATACACATTGTTATTGAGGTGCCCGAGCATATCTATGTCGGTAAATCTCATCTGCACCGGCAAACTGTGATAGAAAGGAAACTGAGCTGCCGGTACCTTGGGATTGTCGGAGGACAAATATGTGCCTGATTGCATAACTTAGTGAATTATTATTTCATTTATAACGTCCCTCCCCACCGCGGAGTTTATTGACTTCATTATACTTGCGGTATGGAACGACAGCTCATGCTTGAGAGGTGCAGAGGTGAGATACACATGGAGAGTGCTGCCGGTCACATATCTGCGGCTTGTGTATCGGTTGACACCTTCTCCAACAATCTCGCACCAGGCAAAAGACGCCCTCTGACGCGCAAGCAGATCGGCATCACCATCATGCTCCAACGCCGCCTCTATTATCTCGGACACTTTCTTGGGGTAAGTTCTTTTCATAGGCAATTACTTGGAAAAGACTCCGTTGTTAACATTCCACATTCCGTATGTGCCTGTTGTGCGGCTAACAATTTCATCCAGATGCGCGCGGTTGGTATCGGTTATAAAGATTTGACCGAAGTCATCGCCTGTAACCATCGTCATTATTCTTTCTACCCTATCTGCATCAAGCTTGTCGAAAATATCATCAAGAAGCAGGAGTGGTCTCATGCCGGACACCTTGTGCAGAAAATCATACTGGGCAAAACGGAGAGCGGTGGTGAATGTTTTGCACTGTCCTTGAGAAGCAGTGCGTTTCATAGGCATACCGTTGAGAATCATGGAGATATCATCACGATGAGGTCCGACTGTCGTGTGGCGTATCGCCTCATCCCTTGAGCGAGCGGCATCCAACTCTTCTGTAAGAGTTTTTCCGCCTCCAAGGGAGCCTTCAAAACCAAGAACCACAGTTTCACAACCCTCTCCGGCAATATCACTGTAAAACTTGTCAAAAAGCATCTGCAACTCCGCAATCCAATGCTCACGTGCCGGATGAATATATGAGGCAGACATATCCATCTGTAATTCAACCGCCTCAAAGAGACCACTGTCGGTAACTCCGTCACGGAGCAGTTTATTGCGCTGTTCAAGTGCTGCACTATATCTTATAAGAGCGTCCAGATAACGGCGGTCACCTTGCGAGATAACCATATCCATCCACCGGCGGCGCTCTTCCGAAGTACCACGCACCAGATCAATGTCAGCAGGAGCAGCAATAACGAGTGGAAACAGTCCGATATGTTCGCTCAATCGGCTATACTCCTTCCCGGCACGCTTCAAACTTTTTCGTCTGCCCCGCGCAAGACCGAGAGTCAGCTCCTCATCCACTCCGGAACGCTCATATCTGCCTTTAGCCATAGCAAAATCCTCACCTTCGCGAATGAGCATACTATCAGGCACACCTGTGAAACTTTTACAGAAACTCAGGAAATAGACTGCATCCAGCAAATTGCTCTTGCCCATACCGTTATTACCGAAAAAGCAGTTGATTTTAGGAGAAAAATCAAGACGTGCCTCTGCAATATTCTTGAAATTGGTAAGTGTGAGATTCTGCAGCAGCATTTACTTTCTCTTCAAAAAAATCTGAGTGGGAAAATGGTCACTGTAGCCGTTTAGAAATTTTCCACCGGCATATGTTCGGTGAGGCATCCCGGTATAGGGCGGTTCTGTCTGCTTGAGGAAATCAAGGTCGCACACTTCGGCACCGACTAAAGTGAGTACCGCACCATTGTCCGGCAGAAGCATTCCTCCTACAATAATCTGGTCAAATAGATTCCATTTTCCGCGGTAGGTGAGAGTGCCTTTTCCTGATGCGAGTATATTCCACCAGGGATTGTAAAATCCTGTAGGAGGAACATCGTAAGCGTTGCGTCGTGCGCCCAGAGTAAGGGCACATGAGGCATCCTGAGGATCATCGTTAAGATCACCCATGATTATAATAGGTCTGAGAGGGGAGACCTTACGTATGCTGTCTGCGATATTCTTGCTAAGCCGTGCTGCAGCAACGCGTAGATATTCACTCTGCTCCTGTCCACCCAGACGCGACGGCCAGTGATTGACAATAACACTGATTGTGTCAATACCCAGCACTCCGCTTACACAGAGTTGGTCACGGGTGAGAAAATCGGGATTACTCTCCACAAATAATCTATGCGCCTCCACACCTGTCACCTCAAACTGCTCCGGATCATAAAGCAACGCCACGTCAATGCCACGCGCATCAGGAGAATCGTGATGAACATATCTGAGCCCACGACCACTTAGTGGTTGAGTGGCAACAAGATCTGCGACTACGCTTTCATTTTCAACTTCGGCAATACCTATCACCGCGGGTCCGCCGGGAGTGAGATCGCTGACAAGTCCCGCTATGGCATTAGCCAGATTATTTAGTTTTAAATTATACTTCTCTGTGTTCCACTTCCGGGCACCTGTCGGACTGAATTCAAGGTCAAACTTACCGTTGGTGTTAATGGTGTCAAACAGATTTTCAAGATTATAGAAAGCGATACCATATACAGTATCAATATTCTGACTGCAAACCGGCGATGCGCACTGAGCAGAAAAAAATCCTGCGAGTGACACCGCTACTGATAAAACTAATTTTTTCATGAATATTTGGAATTTTAGCGTAAAATTACCGCTTATCCGCGAATCGCCAAACGTCTCTCCCCAAAAAATGGAGATATATTTCCGAATCTTAGTTCCGGAAAGCCCCAGCAGATCTAAGTTCATCAATAAATCATAACCGTGCCACGATACTCTCCGATACGCACATTCTGTATACAGTTATTTGTTGCTCTAGGTGGTTGACGGTGTCTGCAGAATTGCTTATTTTTGCACCTACCATGAAAACAGGATACCTAATCACATATTTTCTGATACTGTGCTCGCTTCTTGCTTGCACCACCAGCCATGACCCAAGAGTTGAAGCGGCTTATGCTCTCACCGAAACAGCGCCTGATGCAGCTCTTGATTCAATTGCCGCCATAGATACCCTGAGCCTATCAAAAGCTGACCGGATGATGGTTTGCCTCACGAAAATCAAGGCTACCGACAAGGCTGACAAACCACTACCCTATGAATCGGACATTCTACGCCTTATAGATTACTACTCCTCTCACGAAAAAGACCGCTTTTACCCAACAGCGCTATACTATGCCGGACGAATATACTCAGAGTCAGGAGATTACCCAACAGCACTACAATATTTTCAGGAAGTGCTCGACCTATTGCCGGAAAACACCCCTCAGCTAAAGCTAAGGGGATGTGCCTTAAGCCAGACCGGAGCCATACTTTCAGATTTAAGATTATACGATGAAGCAGAATCATACTATACAGCGGCGTTAAACATTGACCGCCAACTACAGGATACTGTCAACATGATATATGATACTGAAATACTTGCCTTTATAGCTTTGCGCCGGCAGGAATATGATAAAACTCTCCAATTATATCTGACTTCTGATTCCATGTCTCAGATAGCGTTTACAGAAAATATACCATATTCAAAATCCAATCTGGCATATGCTTATTATAGAAACGGAGATATAAAAAAAGCTATAACTAACCTGCAACAAAGGAATCTTAGTATAAAGAATGATGATTTAAGGAGTTACTATGGGCGGGCAATCAGAATATATTATAGTGCAGGTCTGTATGATACAGCATATTTTTATGCAAAAAAACTAGTTGAACTTGATAATCCCCTAAATAAACAAACAGCATATTATTACCTTCTTAAAGAGGAGCTCAGAGAATTTGTCCCTCAGGATTCCATATACAGCTATGTAAAAAAATATCTGGAATATTCTGAGAAAACATTGAACCGAAATTCCAGTACTGCGGCTTTAATTCAGAACAGTTATTACAACTATGTTCTCCATGACCGTAAGCGCCATGAGGCGGAAAAAGCAAAAGACAGAATAGTCTATGTGGCGCTTGCCCTTGCTGTTGCCGTTTTATCACTTATATCTACCACACTATACTTCAATAACAGAAGCAAGGCACGACGTATTAAGCTCAACGAGGCTAATGAAAATATAAGAAAACTCAGGAAACAACTGAATAAATACACCAAAGTGAAATCGCCCATAGATGAAAGCGATGAGGCAACTGCATTAAGAGAACAACTCAGAAAACAGCTGATTAATGCGGCAAATGCAACAACGGATATTTACAAGATCCCGTTAGAACTTGCTTCATCCAATGTATATTCTTATATAAAAAACAGGATAGAGAATAAAC
>CAMWYV010000005.1 GCA_947178565.1 uncultured Porphyromonadaceae bacterium
TAATTGGCTCAAACAGTATATAGACTTTGACCTTACTCCGGAGGAGCTTGCAGGTGCTCTCACATCTATAGGGCTTGAAACAGGTTCTGTCGAAGAAGTAGAATCAATACGCGGCGGACTTAAAGGGCTTGTGACCGGTAAGGTGCTCACATGCGTTGAGCATCCGGACAGCGATCATCTTCATATTACTACGGTAGATCTCGGTGATGGTGTTCCCACGCAGATAGTATGTGGTGCACCCAATGTAGCCGCCGGTCAGAGTGTGATTGTAGCCACTGTCGGTACAACTCTCTATGATGGTGATAAGGAGTTTCAGATAAAGAAATCAAAGATTCGTGGTGTGGAGTCTTTCGGTATGATTTGTGCGGAAGACGAGATTGGTGTCGGTGCCTCTCATGATGGTATCATCGTTCTCGACCCATCTGTAAAGCCCGGTATTCCCGCTGCCGAGTTTTACGGGTTGACAAGCGACTATGTGCTTGAGGTTGACCTGACTCCAAATAGGGTTGATGCGGCAAGCCACTATGGTGTGGCGCGCGATCTTAGCGCATGGATGAATCGTCATGCCAATCCGGCTGCTGTAAAGAAACCTGAACCAGAAGGCTTCAAGGTTGATCGTCCTACCGGTGCGGTGATTGTTGAGTTGACTGATACTGTCGCGTGTCCTCGTTACAGCGGTATAACGATCCGTGGTGTCAAGGTAGGGGAGAGCCCCAAGTGGCTGCGCGACAGGCTGAATGCTATCGGTCAGCGTCCTATCAATAACATTGTGGATGTCACCAACTATATCCTTCATGGTCTCGGTCAGCCTCTACATTGCTTTGATCTCGCCACGGTTGAGGGTGAGAAGATAGTTGTCCGCACTTGTCCCGAAGGAACAAAATTTACTACTCTTGATGGTGTGGAGCGCACACTTGACAGCCGTGACCTGATGATATGTAATGCCAAAGAGCCGATGTGTATCGCAGGCGTGTTCGGCGGTCTTGATTCAGGTGTTAAAGATACTACAACAGATATATTTATCGAGAGTGCGTATTTCAATCCCACATGGGTTCGCAAGACAGCGCGCCGGCACGCACTTTCCACCGACTCATCTTTCCGCTATGAGCGAGGTACCGACCCCAATGCAACTCTCTGGGCTGCCAAACTCGCTGCTCTTTTGGTGCAGGAACTCGCAGGTGGAGAAATCTGCGGCGAGCCTGTGGATGTCTATCCGGAAAAGATTGAACCGTATGAGGTAGAGTTTGACTACGATTATGCCCGCCGTCTCATAGGTAAGGATATTGACAACGCTACAATGGATGCGATCGCCCGCTCGCTTGAGATTGAGATAGCGCAGCCCGGCAACAAGATTTCAAAACTCCTTGTGCCCACATATAGGGTGGATGTGCGTCGTCCATGTGATGTTGTGGAGGATATTCTCAGGATATATGGATATAATAATGTTGAGACCGGCACAGCGGTGCGTTCCGCCCTTTCTTCAAAGAGCCGCGCCGATGTTGACAATACTCTCCGTAATATAATAGGTGAGCAGCTTACTGCCAACGGCTTTAATGAGATTCTCAACAACTCTCTCACAGCCGAGAGCTATTATGCAGATCTTACGGAATATCCGCTTGACACCTGTGTGCGGCTTCTCAATCCTTTGAGCGGTGATCTTGCTGTTATGCGACGCACTCTTCTGTTTGGCGGTCTGGAGTCTCTCGCACACAATATCAACCGCAAGCAGAGCGATTTGCTGATGTATGAATTCGGCAACGTGTATGCGCGTAATCCTCAGGCTGAAAGTACTGTGGAGAAGCCTCTGTCTCCTTATAGCGAAGGTTCACGCCTCGGCATCTGGCTTACAGGTGCTCTTCGTTCCGGCAACTGGGCGCGCTCTCAGGCTGAGGCAACGTTCTTCGACCTTAAGGCTACTGTTGCAAATATATTTGCCCGCCTCGGCATCTCGGAGCGTGAAATCAAACTATCCAAAGGCTCTGATGAGTTATTCGATGCCTGCATCTCCATCTCCACCCGCAGTGGCAAGATGCTCGGAGTGATGGGAATTGTTGCCAAGAAACAGCTTGCCAAGTGCGATGTGCGCCAGCAAGTGGTGTTCGCCGAACTTGACTGGGCGGCTCTCGTCAATCTGGTGGCAAAGCGTAGTCCGCTCTACACTCCGTTGCCTCGCACTCAGCCGGTGCGCCGCGACCTGGCACTGCTTATCGACAATGCCGTGACTATGGAGCAGATAGAGGCAACCGTGCGTGAAAGCGAGCGCAAGTTGCTACGCGGCATAGAGCTGTTTGATGTGTATGAAGGCAAGAATCTGCCGGAAGGCAAGAAAAGCTATGCTATCGCCCTCACTCTTCAGGATAACGAGAATACTCTTACAGACAAGCAGATTGAATCGGTCATGGAGAAAGTTACGGCGAATCTCGCCAAGAAACTCGGGGCATCTCTCAGATAAAAGAAGCAAAGAAATTAAAACTATAATAATATACCGAAATGGGAAGAGCGTTTGAATATCGCAAAGCAAGAAAACTGAAACGTTGGGGCAATATGTCCCGCACCTTTACTCGTATTGGTAAGGAAATCACCATTGCAGCAAAAGCCGGTGGTCCCGATCCCGATACCAATCCTCGCCTCCGTGCGCTTATGCAGAATGCCAAGGCTGCTAATATGCCCAAGGATACTGTTGAACGCGCAATCAAGAAAGCTACTGAAAAAGATAGCGGCGATTACAAGGAAATCGTGTATGAAGGATACGGACCCTTCGGTATCGCTATCGTTGTAGAAGCTGCAACAGATAATAATACCCGCACTGTGGCAAATGTGCGCTCATATTTCAATCGTTATGGCGGTAGCCTCGGCACCCAGGGTAGTCTCACATTTATGTTTGACCACAAGAGTGTGTTCAAAATCAAGCCCAAAGAGGGTGTTGACCTTGAAGAACTCGAACTGGAGCTTATTGACTATGGTGTTGACGAACTCGTAGCCGATGAGGATGAGATCGATATCTACGGAGCTTTTGAGGAGTTTGCCAATATACAGAAGTATCTCGAGGAAAATGGTTTTGAGATTATCAGTGCCGAGTTTGAGAGAATACCCAATGATCTCAAGGAGGTGACTGAGGAACAGCGCGCTACCCTTGATAAACTCCTTGAAAAATTTGAGGAGGACGAGGATGTGCAGAATGTATTCCACAATATGAAGGAATCAGACTGATTCAGTGCGACAACCTATTTTGAATGTGTCGGGATTAGATTCCCGACACATTCTTTTTTCGTAAGGAGCGATTTTTTTATTACCTTTGCCCATAGATAATTATAGAAACCATGAGTGAGGACGAAATAGAGGAATACACACCGGAAGAAGAAATTGAGGATAGTGCCGAGGCAGAAGAGGGTGGCTTTGGCTCAATGCTTGTTGATCTTACGGACGATAATGTGAGACATCAGCTCAGAGGAATGTTTCAGAGCTGGTATCTCGACTATGCGTCATATACAATCCTCGACCGTGCCATCCCCAATGCCGATGACGGTCTGAAGCCGGTGCAACGCCGATTGCTGCACACCATGAAGAAGCTCGATGACGAGCGCTTTATCAAGGTAGCTAACATTGTTGGCGCAACAATGGCATACCATCCTCATGGTGATCAGTCGATTTATGGTGCTTTGGTGCAGCTCGGACAGAAAGGACTGCTTGTGGAGACTCAGGGTAACTGGGGTAATGTTCTCACCGGTGCCAGTGCTGCCGCGGGTCGATATATAGAGGCGCGTCTCAGTGAATTCGCAAGCGAAGTGCTTTTTAATGCCAAGGTGACGCAATGGACACCCAGCTATGACGGCAGAAGCAAGGAGCCGGTTACGCTCCCCACCAAATTCCCGCTTCTTCTGGCTCAGGGTGTAGGTGGTATCGCCGCTGGTCTGTCAAGTCTTATTCTGCCCCACAATTTCAATGAAATCATAGACGCGGCTGTTGCATATCTCAAAGGAGAGGAATTTACTCTATACCCTGATTTTACTACCGGGGGCATGATTGATGTGAGCCGATACAATGATGGCGCGCGTGGCGGAAGGGTGAGAGTGCGTGCGAAAATCGACAAGATAGACAACCGCACGCTGGCGGTGACAGAGCTACCCTACGGTATTACCAGCGGCAAACTTATAGAGAGTATTCTGAAGGCAAACGAAAAAGGTAAGATTAAAATCCGTCAGGTTGACGATAATACCTCTGCTACCGCATTGGTTATGGTTTATCTTCAGCCAGGAGTGTCGAGCGATAAGACCATCGATGCGCTGTATGCTTTTACCGACTGTGAATTATCCATATCGCCCAACTGCTGCGTGATATATGATGATAAGCCGCATTTTATCGGAGTCAGCGATGTGCTGCGTCGCAATGTGGATCGCACGCGCGATATTCTCAAGGCTGAACTTGAAATTGAACTTGCCGAAACAAAAGAAAAATTACACTTCCTCACTCTGGAGAGAATTTTCATTGAAGAGAGGATATATAAGGATAAGGAATATGAGGAGAGCTTGAGCAAGGCACAGGCTATCGCTCATCTCGGCAAGCGAATAAACGAGTATGCCGATCGTCTTATCCGTGAGGTCACAGAAGAAGATCTGCTCAGATTGCTTGACATAAAAATGGGTCGTATCCCACGCTTTGATTCCAAGCAGGCAGATGAGGCTATAGCCGCACTAAATGACAAAATAGCCGACATCAACTCCAAGCTTTCCAAGCTAACCGCATATACTATCAAATGGTTCCAGAAACTCAAGGAGAAGTACGGCGCAGAGTATCCGCGCACGACCCAGTTGCGGAACTTTGAGACTATTGCTGCCGCCAGGGTAGCCGAGGCGAACCAGAAACTCTATGTTAACAAAAAGGAAGGTTTTGTTGGAACAGGGCTAAAAGGAGAAGATATCGAGTGTATCGGCAATTGCTCTGAGCTTGATGATGTGATAATATTCTTCACTAATGGTAAATACAAGGTAATACGTGTGCAGGACAAAGTGTTTGTCGGTGATGATAAGATTCAGCACGTAGCCGTATTCAAGGATAAGGATGAACGTACTACCTACAATGTGATTTATCAGGACGGTAAGGGAGGAATCCACTACATGAAGAGATTCCATGTCACCGGTGTGACGAGAGATAAGATTTATGATGTCACTCAGGGTAAGCCGGACAGCAGGATCAAATATTTTTCCGCGAATCCCAATGGAGAGGCAGAGATAGTGAGGGTGACTCTCAAACCAAAGCAAAAACTCAAGGTTCTGCAACTTGATATTGACTTTGCCGACCTCAAGCCGAGAGGCAAGGCGGCTATGGGTAATATAGTCACCAAAAACGAAGTGCATTCTATCCGTCTGAAAGAGGCTGGACAGAGCACCTTGGGTGGACGCAAGGTATGGTTTGACCCCGATGTCCTGCGTCTCAATTATGAGGGTAGGGGTAACTATCTTGGTGAGTTCAACGCTACCGACCAGGTGCTTGTAGTTCTTAAAAACGGAGAATATTACACATCTTCGTTTGACAGTACCAATCACTATGAGGACAATATCGCACTTATTGAACTGTTCCGCCCCGAAAAGGTATGGAGTGTTGTGCTGTATGACGCATCGCAGGGATTCTACTACCTCAAGCGTTTCAATTTCGAGAGTTCACCGAAAAAACAGCGATTTATCGGGGAAAATCCGAAATCGGCTGTCACTCTTATAAGTGGTGAGCCCGGTGCGAGATTTGAAATCACATTTGGTGGAGCTGACGAGGTGCGTGGTCCCATGATAGTGGAAGCTATGGATTTTGTCGGAGTCAAATCGTTTAGAGCCAAAGGTAAGAGACTTACCGCCTGGAATGTGGCAGAAATTCGGGAAATTGAGCCTGTTGTTGTGGAGGCTGAGCCTGTTGAAAATCTTGAGACGGAGGATTCTGTTGAAACCGCGGAGGTAGAAGTGATAGAGGAGCGCTCGGATGATGAAGTGCGTGATGAACTAACCGGACAGCAAAGAATCTTCTGATGAAAAGGACGCTGTTACTTCTCTTTGGCATTCTGCTTACTGTTGTAGAGATCAGTGCGCAGACTGAAGAGGCGGTTCTTAGACCTGTAACCGCGTCATACACTGTCGGTGTTGGTTCGTCTCATCTTGCCGATACCTATCTTTCACCCATAAATTATAATGGCTGGAGTGCATCGCTCAATTACGACCGTTGGCAGACGATGAAATTCAAACCGCAGTTATGGGTGATGAATATGTCTTTCGGCGTTGATATGGATAGAGTGCTCAATCAGTCTGGAAATGCGGTGATGTGGGCAGCCGGATTGAGAGCATCATGGGGGATGTTGCACCGGTGGGATATAGCTAAAGGATTTAAGCTTGGAATAGGTCCGGCATTGAATCTGGAACTCGGTTGTCTCTATCTTGACAGGAACAGCAATAACCCGGTCTCGGCTAAGGCTGCCGTTACTGTTGGAGCTACTGCCTACGCCGCATATAATTTCCGCCTATGCCGATTGCCTGTCACTCTTATGTGGCAGCCGTCACTCCCGGTAATCGGGTCATTCTTTTCTCCCGATTATGGAGAACTGTATTATGAGATTTATCTTGGAAATCACAACGGACTCGCACATTGCGCATGGTGGGGAAACTATTTCAAACTCGATAATCAGATTTCCGCAGATCTCCATTTTGGTGCTACCGCGCTTAGAGTGGGTTATAGAGGGCGCATACTATCTACAAAAGTGAATAATCTCGTTTCAAATCACTTTACCCATCAGTTTGTGATAGGACTTTCCGGTGAATGGCTGTCGCTCAATCCTCGCAAAGCCATATCGCCGAATGCAAAAAGATATCATGCTTTATTTGAATGAACCCGATGAAAGTGGCTATACGTAATATAGGAATATGCTTGCTTGCGCTTGTCGGCATCCTCACGGTAGCCGGTTGCCATAAAATAGAGGAGCAGGACAATTCTATACTCAATAATTTCGATATGCTTTGGAAAGTGATGGATGAGCACTATTGTTTTTTTGAGTATAAGGATATCGACTGGAACGAAGTGAGGCTGAAATATCGCAAGCAGGCGGCTGAAGCCCGGAATGCCAAACAACTCTTCAGAATAATGTCGGCGATGCTTGATGAGCTCAAGGACGGGCATGTGAATCTTTCAGCTCCCTTTGAAACATCCTACTATCGCGCATGGTGGAGTGACTATCCGCAAAATTATAATGAACGGCTTGTGCAGGAAAAATATCTGTTCTATCATTATTCACAGTTGGGAGCCGCATACTATTACCTTCTGTCGTCGAACATCGGTTATTTGAGGATTCCCTCTTTTGAGTATTCGCTTGGTGCCGGAAATATTGATAATATCTTTGCGTCATTTCTGGTCGCTGATGCACTTATTATTGATATTCGTGACAATGGTGGAGGAAATATGACTAACGCCGACAGTTGGATCTCGCATTTCATCAGCGAGGAAATTTGCGCAGGCTATATTTCTCACAAAACCGGACCTGGGCACAGTGAGTTTTCAAAGCCATTTGAAATGAAAGTCAAGCCGGTGGAGAAAGGACACTGGCTGTGGGGTAAGCCGGTTGTGATACTTACCAATCGCTCCACATTTTCTGCCGCCAATTATTTTGCCACTGTGATGAAGACATTGCCGAATGTTACGATTGTCGGTGCAACAACCGGTGGAGGTTCCGGTATGCCGTTTTCCGCAGAATTACCATGCGGATGGGGGGTACGTTTTTCTGCTTGTCCGGTTTATGCGCCTGATGGCACTCTAACGGAGTTTGGGGTCGAGCCTTCACCGGGATGCAAGGTGGATATGTCGCCGACAGATGAATTTGCTGGGAAAGACACGATTCTTGACTTCGCAATCCGCCTGCTCACCACTGGTAGCTGCTGATATTGAGGTGCTACGATGCGTTAAAATGATTATAAAGACTTGACAACAGGTTTTTAATGTTGTACCTTTGCACTTTGCATGAAGAATAATAAGAAAAATTCATTACCTGTTCTGGGTTCACAACTTACTGCGACCGTTAGTGTGGCGCTTGTGTTGCTGGTTCTCGGTGTTGTGTCTATGTTGGGCATTGCGGCAAAGAATGCGGCGACTGATATCAGGTCTCGCATCGGATTTGTTGTGATTCTGAGTGAAAATGCGACCCCGGAGGATATTGCTGCGCTTAATAACAGATGGAAGACAGCTCCATACGTTGCGGCTGTGAGCTATGCAAGCGCTGATGACGTGCTTGCACGCTGGAATAAGACTATGGCGGCAGAGGGTGACAGTATCACCGCGCTACTCGGAGTCAATCCGTTCTTCCCGGAGTTTGAAGTGGCGGTTAAGAGTCAATATGCAGAAAATGAGAGCCTTGAAAAAATTGTGTCACCTCTTAGAAAATTGCATGGAGTGAGTGAAATCAATCTTCATGGGGATATGATTCGCTCTATCAATGCCACTGTCAATTCACTCACTGTTATTCTTTCAGCGGTGGCTCTTGCCCTTCTTCTTATCTCTTTTGTACTGATAAATAACACTGTTCGGCTTACTGTTTATGCACGCCGCTTTTCCATCCATACAATGAAACTGGTGGGAGCTACTGCAGCTTTTATACGGCGTCCATTTATAGTTGCAAATGTCTTTCAAGGCATTGTTGCGGCTTTTGTCGCTGTCGTTGTGCTTGCAGGAATCCTTTTCTATGCCGGTTCTGTTGAACCGCAGATCACTGCTGCTGTAAGTTGGCGTGAAGTAGCGTGGGTTTTTGCCGGGCTGTTTGTTGTAGGTGTGCTTATATGCACGATCAGTGCTTTCCTTTCTACAAACCGCTACCTGCGGCTTGGTTACGATGATATGTTCTAATTGATTATTCTCCTTTTTGATTATGGCTATAAATAAATCTGTCTCATCTCCGGTTGAATCGCGTCTTGATACCGAATCAGAACGTCAGCAGCCATTGCAGCGTATCAATTTTATTCTCATGGCAGTCGCTGCAGTGATGATTGTTTTAGGTTTTATTCTGATGACAGGTGCTCCGGCAACTGCCGAGGAGTTCAATCCCGATATTTTCAGTACCCGCAGAATTGTGGTGGGGCCTACAATCGCTTTCCTTGGATTTGTGTTTATGGGAGTGGCGATCGCATGGAATCCTAAGTCTAAGAAAGATAATAACTGATATGAGTTGGCTTGATGCGCTGATTATGGGAATTGTGCAGGGGTTGGCGGAATATCTCCCGATAAGCTCCAGCGGACACCTTGAGATTTGTCGTGACATTCTTGGGCTTGAACTCAATGGTGCCGAAGCGCTTGAATTTGACGTAGTGCTTCATGTAGCAACAGTTCTGAGTACAATTGTTGTGCTTTGGAAAGAATTCATGCCGCTTTGCATTAGTTTCTTCACTCTGAAATTTGACAGCAGGTTCACCTATGTGTGCAAGATTCTGGTGTCTTGTATCCCGGTGGCAATTGTTGGACTATGTTTCAAGGATGTAGTAGAGAACTTTTTCGGAAACGGACTTACTGTAGTAGGTGTTTGTCTCATAATTACAGCCGCATTACTCACATTCGCCTACTTTTTCCGTACCCGTGGTGGTGAAAATACATCTGTGGTAAAAGTATCGGATGAAAAAGCTGATGAATCAATAACTTGGATTGATGCGATAGCTATGGGTATCGCGCAGGCTATTGCCGTTCTACCAGGTCTGAGCCGTAGCGGTTCGACCATCGCCACCGGTATTTCCATGGGCGCAAACAGGGCTGCAGTGGCAAGATTCTCTTTCTTCATGGTGATTATCCCGATTCTCGGAGAAGCATTGCTCGGACTAAAGGATATTATTTCAGGTGAAAGTGCTACTGCCGGTACCGTGGGTGCTGTTCCTCTCACTATCGGCTTCATCGCGTCTTTTATTGTTGGCTGCGCTGCATGCAAATGGATGATAGAGATTGTAAAGAAAGGTAAGCTGGTGTGGTTTGCCATATATTGTCTTGCTGCGGGATTGCTTTGCATCCTTTGGTAGTTTTACTATGGATTTTATCTCCGGAGAGAAAATATATATTGACAAACCGCTTGGCTGGACATCTTTTGATGTTGTCAAGAGAATCAGGGGTGCAATACTTCGACGGTTGAAGATAAAAAAGATCAAGGTAGGGCATGCCGGTACTCTAGATCCACTTGCTACCGGAGTGATGGTGCTTGTAACTGGTAGATCCACATCGCTCATTGATTCGCTTCAGGCATCGGTGAAAGAATATGTCGCTACTATTGCACTTGGAGCCACAACCCCATCATTTGACCTTGAAACCGAGATAGATGCCACTTACCCCACAGATCATATCACCCGGACGGCTGTGGAGACGGTGCTACCCCGCTTTATCGGACATATTGAGCAGATACCTCCGGCGTTTTCCGCTTGCAAGGTGAACGGCAAAAGAGCATACCTTATGGCGCGCAAAGGCAAAGAAGTGGACCTGAAACCCAAAATTCTGGTGATAGATGAGATTGAGCTCCTTGACTTTTCGCCTACATCCATCACTCTGAGAATTGTGTGCAGTAAAGGCACATATATCCGGGCATTGGCGAGAGATATAGGGGAGGCACTCGGCTCAGGTGCTCACCTCACGGCTCTCAGGCGCACTCGCGCGGGAGAAATCTCTGTAGAGGAATGCCTGTCTGTTGAAAAGGCTATTGAACTCATCAGTATCACAGATATTACTTTTCCCGATGGTTATCCCATACCGACCGCATTCAGTTTGACTAAAGAAACAACTACCATATAACCAATGAAACTTTCACAGTTTAAATTCAAGCTCCCTGAAGAGTTGATCGCTCTTCACCCGTCGGAGCAGCGCGATGAGTGTCGCATGATGGTGCTACACCGTGCATCAGGTGAAATTGAACACCGTATTTTCAAAGATATTATCAACTATTTTGTTGACGGCGATATTTTTGTGTTCAACGATACAAAGGTTTTCCCCGCGCGTCTTTTCGGTAATAAGGAAAAGACAGGTGCGCGTATTGAGGTGTTCCTGTTGCGGGAGCTTAATGCAGAGAGCAAGCTTTGGGATGTGCTTGTTGAGCCAGCAAGGAAAATCAGAATAGGCAATAAACTATATTTCGGAGAAGACGAAAGTATGGTTGCAGAGGTGATTGACAATACAACCTCGCGCGGACGCACATTGCGCTTTCTCTATGATGGCGACCATGATGAGTTCAAGAAAGCCTTGTTCAGTCTAGGTCAGACTCCGCTGCCTGCATACATAAAGCGTGATCCGATTCCTGAGGATGAAGAGCGATACCAGACTATATATGCGGAGCGCGAAGGTGCTGTGGTTGCCCCGGCTGCCGGTATGCACTTCAGTCGTGAGCTTCTCAAACGCATGGAAATAAAGGGAATACATCAGGCATTCCTCACAGTTCACAGCGGTCTCGGCAACTTCCGTGAAATTGATGTGGAAGATCTCACCAAGCACCGTATGGACTCTGAGCAGATGGAGGTTACTCAGGCACTCGTCGATATGGTCAATGGAGTCAAAGATGAGAACCACAGAGTATGTGCTGTAGGCACCTCTGTGCTACGTGGTATCGCAAGTGCCGTGAGCATGGGCGGTCACATGAAAACATATGCCGGTTGGACAAATAAATTCATTTTCCCGCCATATGATTTCACGGTTACCGATGCACTCGTCACTAATTTCCACCTCCCTTATTCGGTTATGCTCATGATGACCACTGCTTTCGGAGGATATGACCTTGTGATGAAAGCATATGAAGAGGCAATCAAGGAAAAATACAATTTCGGTGCCTACGGCGATGCAATGCTCATTCTCTGATTGTGGGCACTGTTAGTGAATACCGTACTCTCGCGGCTCCTTCCGAGGCAGTGTTTCGCGAGAAAATGAGTAAATTTATTGCTTTTGCCTCACCGGTGCAGAGTGCCGATGAGGCAAAAGCATTTGTTTCCCGAATTGCAAACGAATATCACGATGCCCGTCATGTGTGTTGGGCTTATCAGCTTGGAGCGGACGGCAAAGAATACCAGAGCAATGACAATGGAGAGCCGAGTGGCACCGCAGGCAAACCGATACTCGGGCAGATACGATCGGCTGAAATTACCAATACCGTCATTGCCGTCGTAAGATACTTCGGTGGAATCAAATTAGGCACATCCGGACTTATTGCCGCCTATCGTGAAGCCGCGCGTCTCGCAATAGAAGCAGGGGAAATAATTACAATGTATGAGCAGCGGCAAATAGAGATAACGTTTGCATATCAGGCTATGAACGATGTGATGCGTATAGTCAAGGCATCAGAGGCAAAAGTTCTCAGTCAGGAGTTTGACAATACTTGCTGTATGTTATTCAGCATCCGCACCGATCACGCGGACACCCTCTCCGCCAGACTCACCGCTATTGACTCCGTCTCACTCCACTCCCACGGATGATAAAAAAAAATACTTGCGCAAGTGGTTGTTATATAAATACTTGTGGGATTTATGTGGGAGATTGCTGAACCAAAATATATATGAATCGTTTAGGAATATAGATTGTTTCTTAACTACAAAAATAGAACTACAACTAAAACTTTACATTGATATGAAAAAATTTCTTTAGATTGCAGCCTTAGCCGCAGGAGTGGCAACTGCTTCAGCACAGGATGCTCTCCGTGCTACCGGAATCGGTTCTAATTGGTCTATCGGTCTTGACGGAGGTGTTACAACCCCTCTCAAAAAGCATCCGTTCTTTGGTGATATGCGCGGAACAGTTGGAGCACACATCGCAAAACAGCTCACTCCGACTTTTGGTCTCGGCGTTGAGGGTCAGTTTGGAGTAAACACTTCGTCATGGAGCGGACATAAGAGCGCTACAGCGTTTGATAATCTATATTTAGGCGCATACGGCACGGTTAATCTCTTTAACCTTTTCTCAGGCTATGTACCTGCTCAGAGAGTATTTGACATTGATGCTGTTGCCGGTGCCGGTTGGGGCCGTGACATCTATAATCTCGGCAACGGTCAGTATCATAACTATTTCGCAACCAAAGCCGGATTGAATTTCAACTTCCATCCCAGCGAAAAGGTGACTATCTCACTGAAACCTTATGTAGCATGGGATATGAGTGATGCAGGTGTCCGCTTCACTTCTGCTGCTTACAATGCAAACAAGGCAACCTTTAACTTTCTTGCAGGTGTGACCTATAATTTCGGTCCAGGCTTTGAAGCAGTGCGCGAATACAATCAGGCGGAGGTTGATGCGCTGAATGCCCAGGTTAATGCTCTCCGCGCCGATGTTGCCGCAGCAACTCTCGCAGCAGAAGCATCTCAGGCAGCGGCAGCCACTCTTGCAATACAGCTCGATTCCTGCATGAATCAGGCACCTAAGGTTAAGGTGGTTAAGGAAGAGACCAACACTCTGTCAAGCGTACGCTACGTATTCTTCAAGATCGGCTCTTCTACTATTACTCCCGACCAGCAGCCTAATGTTGAAATGATTGCGGCATACCTCAAGAATCATCCCGGATCTAAGGTGGTTATCAAAGGTTATGCATCAAAAGACGGTAACGAAGAACTCAATATCAAACTTGCTGCAGCCCGTGCGGAAAGTGTACGCCATTCGCTTGTTACGAAATACGGTATCAAATCCTCACGCATTCAGGCAGAGGGCGAAGGAATCGGTAATATGTTTACCGAAGAGTCTTGGAACCGAGTTTCAATCTGCACAATTGAAGATTAAGAAATAACAACCAATTCAAAACAGATAAATTATAGCCGGGACGGATATTTCGTCCCGGCTGATTTTTTGTACTATCTTACGTCGCGGTTTGGTTAAAATCTTCTCAAATTGTGTGTCATTTTCAATTATTTGATAATTTTGGGGAATAATTTAAATATTCGACAATGAAGAAACTATTGCTTCTCTTGACTATATTTGTGACCTTTCCGGCTGCCGCTCAATATTTCACTTATGAATATGATGGTCAGACTCTGGAGTATCAGATAATTAGCTTCAGCGCAAAGACTTGCCGGACCAAGCCCGGAGAAGCTCTTGCCGATGGGGGATTCAAAGCGGGCAATAAAGTTTCGGGCAATCTTATAATTCCTGATTATGCTGTTGATTCTGCCGGGGTGAGCTATAAGGTTACTCAGATAGGAAACGGCGGTTTTACTGAGTGTGATGAAC
>CAMWYV010000006.1 GCA_947178565.1 uncultured Porphyromonadaceae bacterium
TGGGGGTGACAATAATCTCAGTGCGACGGTTGCGCTGCTTGCCTAACTCGGTCCGGTTGTCCGCAATCGGGTTGAACTCGCCTCTGCCAGCTGCCGATAGGCGCTGCGGATTCACTCCAAAATCATTCTGTAAAACCTGCACTATGGATGATGCACGAAGAGCACTTAAATCCCAGTTGTTGCGAATATTGGTACGGCTGATAGGCACATCGTCAGTATTCCCTTCCACAAGCACATCATAATCACCGTAGTCCTTAATGATTTTGGCAATCTTGCTAAGAGTTTCCATCGCGCGGGAATTTACCTCATAACTGCCCGACTTAAAGAGCATATTGTCAGCAAGAGAGATATAAACGACCCCTTTCAGCACCTTCACATCCACTTCCTTGAGCTCGTCACGAGTAAGTGAACGTGTAAGATTATTGGTAAGTACCATATTCAGGGAGTCGCTTTTGCTCTTAGCCTGAACCAGCTGCTTTATATATTGGTTTGAGGCATTAATCTCATCCACGAGCTTGGATATATTGATATTACCCTGCTGATTCTGAAGCAGACTCTGATTTAATGAACCCTGGATAGACTCATAGTTGCGCTTAAGCTGATCATTGCTTTTTCTCGCCTCGGCGAGAAGTGCATCCAGACTCTTTGCTCGCTCCTGAGATTTAGCAAGTTCAACCTGCGAAGTATGGTAATCCTTTGCTAAGGCATCATATTTACCCTGCAGTTCAACCAACCTCTTGTTGCTTGAGCAACCTGTTGCCACAAGCGACACGGCAATAGCCGCCGAAACAAATGATTTGATTCTCATATTCAGAATTTTGCGTTATGTATAATACAACACACTTGTCGTGAGCTATGTTTTATTTCACCTCCCAGGTTTCTCCTGCAAGAATCATACTCCGAAGGCTGTCAAATCCTTTTGCTGACTTAACGCATTCAACCTGTTGCTCAAGTTCTTCATTATATGTAAGACCCTCAACATCACGGATAATACCGATTGCCAAGGGTAAATCCGTCCCGTCCATCATAGCAAGCTGCTGATGCAGAAAATTGCTCTTGTTATGTGAATCATGCACAAGAACATCATCAATAGTATAACCGTCCTTGCCGATTTCCACTGCCTTTAGCAGGAAGCCATCCTGTACAAGTCCACGCTCTTTATCCTTGCCAAATAGCATCTTCTCACCATCTACGAGATGAATGGTGCGCTCTGCTCGGTGTTCACGATCTGTAATAAAGTTATGAATACCGTTATTGTAAATCACGCAATTTTGAAGAATTTCCACAACTGAAGTGCCTTTGTGCTTAGCAGCGGCTGTAAGTACCTCTTGTGAAATCTGAAGCTCCACATCAATACTGCGCGCAAAGAAATTTCCGCGGGCGCCAAACACCAACTCTGCCGGGATAAACGGATCTTCAACAGTTCCGTAAGGAGATGATTTTGACACAAAACCACGGTCACTGGTTGGAGAATACTGTCCCTTTGTGAGTCCGTAAATCTTGTTGTTGAAAAGGAGCATATTGATGTCAATATTTCTTCTAACCGCATGAATGAAGTGGTTACCACCGATTGCAAGACCATCGCCATCACCTGAAATCTGCCAAACGGTCATTTCAGGATTAGCGACTTTGAAACCCGTTGCTATCGCTGCGGCTCGACCGTGAATGGTATGAAAGCCGTAGGTATTCATATAGTATGGCAGACGTGATGAGCAGCCAATACCGGAAATAACAGCCGTTTTATGCGGAGCCACACCCACTGCAGCCATCGCCTTGTGGAGAGAATTTAGAATAGCGTGGTCACCGCATCCGGGGCACCAGCGCACAGGCTGATCACTTTTATAATTAGCGGGGATATATTCGTTGTTTTCCATTATTTTTCATCCATTATACGTGTAACACCTTCAATAACTTCCTCTACAAGGAATGGCTGACCCTGAACCTTATTTATGCGCTCGATACGCACATCGGGGTATTTAGCCTGAAGATAATCGGCAAACTGACCTGTATTCAGTTCCGCTACAATCACCTTTTTATATTTCCTCAGCACATCTCCTGTATTGGACGGCAGAGGATTGATATAGCGGAAATGAGTGAACGCGACTTGGCGCCCCATACAGCAAAGATCCTGAGCCGCAGTGCGGAGATGTCCGTAGGTGCCACCCCAACCAAGAAGCAAAGTATCCGCATCCTCTTCACCAAGCACCTCAAGCTGAGGAATATCATCAGCGATACGCGCTATTTTCTCACGACGGGTATAAACCATTCTTTCGTGATTCACGGGATCAGTGGAGATAGCACCGGTATCATAGTCCTTTTCAAGACCACCTAGACGGTGAGTCAGACCCTCAGTACCTGGAATAGCCCAGTAACGCACTTTAGTTCTCTCGTCACGGTTATAAGGACGCCAAGAAATTTCAGCAGCTTTCTCAGTTGATATATAGGGCGGTTTTATTTCGGGATATTCGTTGACATCCGGAATGCGCCAGGCAGAAGAACCGTTGCCGATGAACGCATCGGTGAGAAGAATAACCGGTGTCATGTGTTCAATTGCGATTCTTGATGCTTCGAATGCCATCGTAAAACAATCTGTGGGTGTTGCCGGAGCTACAACTGCAACAGGGCTCTCACCATTTCTGCCATATAGCGCCTGCATGAGGTCGGTTTGTTCGGTCTTCGTCGGAAGTCCGGTAGAAGGTCCACCACGCTGCACATCTATTACAACCAGTGGCAACTCGGCAATTACCGCGAGCCCTATACCTTCGCTCTTTAGCGCAAGACCGGGACCGGAAGTTGAAGTCACTGCAAGATTACCCGCAAACGAGGCTCCGATAGCAGAGCACACCCCTGCAATCTCATCCTCCATCTGGAGAGCTTTTACGCCAAGGTCTTTGCGCTTTGCAAGCTCCTGGAGAATATCGGTTGCAGGTGTGATGGGATAGCTGCCGAGGAAAAGCGGACGACCGCTCTTTTCCGAAGCCATGATAAGACCCCATGCTGTTGCGGTGTTACCATTTATATCCGTATATACACCGGGCTTTGCCGGATCACTTTCAATTCTATAAGTGGATACTGTGGCATGAATATTACCGCCATAATTATAGCCCGCGTTTATAACCTTCGCATTTGCCTCATATATCGCAGGTTTCTTGGAGAATTTCTTACGCAGGAAATGAAGAGCACTTTCAAGAGGACGGTCAAACAGCCAGCACACCAAACCAAGCGCGAAAATATTTCGGCATTTCAGAATACTCTTGTTATCCAGTCCACTGTCAGCAAGTGCCTCCTTTGTCAATGATGTGATGGGAACCTCTACTACCTGATCCTTAATACCGAGTTCCTTAAACGGTTCATCGGTGGCGAAAAGGGCTTTCCGCAAATCCGCTTCTTTGAAAGAGTCGATATCCACAATAATCACCCCACCGGGTTTAACATGATGGAAATTTTGCTTGAGCGCGGCTGGATTCATAGCCACCAGTACATCACAATGGTCACCGGGAGTATGAACCTTATTTCCTACACTCACCTGGAAGCCGCTCACTCCACCCAGACTACCCTGAGGAGCTCGAATCTCTGCCGGGTAATCGGGAAAAGTTGATACCTGGTTCCCTATTCCTGCCGAAACATTGGTGAAAATGTTACCGGCAAGCTGCATTCCGTCACCGGAATCACCGGAGAAACGCACTACAACCCTCTCCAGCGTCTTGACATTAGTCTCTTCTAACATTATATTTCTATTTGTTTTCTGGTATTATCTACGAAACATTCCTTTTTTTGCGGTTCGGCAAAGTTATGGAATATTTACTAAATATCCATGCCAAAAGCTATCGCGAAAATTTTAATGCCTTACCACGTTTGCTCCCGAAAAGCACTCCGTAGCGCCACACGAGTTCTCCATTTACCCATGTCATGTCAACCTTAGCACTGAGTGGTGCACCTTCAAGGGGAGTCCACCCACATTTGCTTAGCACCATTTCCGCAGTCACTGTATATTCATCGCATTGGTCATCAACAAGCACAACATCCGCATAGTAGCCCGGACGCAAAAAACCGCGACGGTCTATTCCGTATATTCTCGCCGGATTGTGACACATAGTCTCCACAACCTTTTCTATCGGGAACACCCCCTCCGATGCGAGTGAAAGCATAACAGACAAGGAGAATTGAATCATAGGCATACCCGACACAGCTGTCAGCGCTCCTCCAGTTTTCTCCTCCGATAAATGTGGAGCATGGTCGGTAGCTATGACATCTATCACCCCCTCAGTAACCGCCCTACGCAAAGCAAATCTATCCTCCGGCATTTTTATTGCCGGATTGCACTTAATCCTGGTGCCGTGCGTTGCGTATTGCGCATTTGAAAAAAGAAGGTATTGCGGACAGGTTTCCGCAGTGATTTTTTTATTCTCAACAGATCCGGGAGAAAAGAACTCAAGCTCCTCCTCTGTAGAAATATGCAGCACGTGAAGTCTTGCATTATATTTTTTTGCCCCCTCAACCGCCCGTTTAGTCGCCTCTATACACGCTTCACGGCTCCGTATCAGAGGGTGCAATTCGACCGGTGCATCCTCTCCGAACTTTTCAACGACCATCTTTTTGTTGGCGTTGATAATTGACTCATCCTCTGCATGAACGGCTATCAAAGCGGGTACCTCCGCGAAAATACGTGAAATTATAGATTCACTATCCACCAGCATATTACCGGTAGAAGATCCAAGAAATACTTTAACTCCAGCTATCTTGGAATAATCGGCAGCAAGAAGCTCATTGATATTATTGTTTGTAGCTCCTATAAAGAATCCATAATTTACACAGGACACTTCAGCAGCACGAGCCATTTTACCCTCTACAGCCTCAATCGTCGTGGTCGCGGGCACAGTATTGGGCATATCTATGAACGAGGTGACTCCACCGGCAACCGCCGCACGGCTCTCTGTCATCATATCCGCTTTTTGAGTGAGACCGGGATCACGGAAATGCACATGCTCATCAATAACCCCCGGCATCAGCAATCTACCATCGGCATCTACCGTACAGTTATCATCTCCCAGGAGTGCTTCAGGTACATTCCCATATCCTACTTCGGATATATACTCACCTTCAATGACAAGATAGCCCGCCTCAACCTTACCTTCATTAGCCAGCCGGGCATTATATATGACAGTTTTTTTATTTATCCCGTTTTCCATAATCAGGGAATTTCTTGAACAGGCTTGACAATTTGAGCCTCATCACGCCGAATACAGCCTCACTAAAGATACTGCTGTTCATCTTGCTCTCGCCGAGCACCCGGTTGACAAACACAATGGGCACCTCTATAATTTTAAACCCATATTTAAAGGCGGTAAACTTCATCTCGATCTGAAAAGCATAACCTTTAAATCTGATTTTATCAAGATTCATAGCCTCAAGCACTCTGCGGGTGTAGCACACAAAACCGGCAGTAGTGTCACGCACAGGAAGACCGGTGACAAACCTCACATAAGCAGAGGCATAATATGACATCAGCACTCTTCCCATAGGCCAGTTGACCACGTTTACTCCGGTGACATACCGCGAACCGATTGCCATATCGGCACCATCTACCACACAAGCATTGCGGAGCGGAATCAGATCGGCAGGATTATGCGAGAAATCAGCATCCATCTCAAAGATGTATTCGTAACCCAATTCAAGCGACTGCTTGAAACCGGCAATATATGCCGTGCCTAATCCCTGCTTGCCCTCACGCTCAGTGAGATGGATTCGTCCGGGATTTTCTTTCTGGATCTCACGGACAATATCTGCAGTTCCGTCCGGCGAACCGTCGTCAATAACAAGAATATCAAACCGGTGTGGCAGATTGATAACCGCTTCGCAAATTGCGCGAATGTTTTCTTTTTCGTTATAGGTCGGAATGATTACAACACTGTCTGACCTGTCATTTACCTGTAATTCTGACATCGTTAAAATTTCAATGTTACACCTGCAAGCCCAGTAATTCCCTGAGAGGGCACTCCACCGATGTAATGGAAGCGTTTGTTGAAAAGATTCTCACCATCAAGAAAAACCGACACCCTATCATTAATTTTGTATTTTGCGCCTAAATTGGCGGAATTTACTGAACCGAGTGACTCGTTTCCAGCCTTGCGCTTACCCCGGAGAAGATACCTTAGTGAAAGGTCTAGTTTTTCTATGGGTGAATATATGACTGTAGCATCAATCACACATTTCGCTCTGTCGCGCCAAAGATAATAGGAGTGAACTATATTATTATTTCCTGACGCAAACTCGGCTGAGATTTTTGTCTCAAGAGTGCTACTATGACGATATCCGGCGACAACGCCACCATGCCAGCCGCTTACATTCACGGGGGCTAAACCGATGCTCGCATTGCCAAACGGCATTATCCATTCATTTGCCTTAGCCCAACCACCGAAAATCTCAAGATAAGCCCCTTTGAAAGGACCGACAGTCAATCCCGCGTCAAGTGTAAGAGGCACATGAGAGTTTTCATAAGCTATTAACTGCTCCATATAAGGCATATCAAAATAAATTGAAGATGCTGTGTTCTGAATCTCACCACCACCAGCTTTAAAGTTTACTCCCAAGAAACCCAGCGGACGATATACGGCTTTTACATCCGGAGCAATGTGGAATGCCTTACCTCCACCATGAGTTATATCTATTTTCACACCTAAATCTACCGACAGATCGCGAACCTCATATCGATAGCGGGGAGTAAGTCTCAACAGCCATGTGTTTAGGGTTGCACTCACATTATCAGTGACGCTCATTGGAGTATGCAGATAGGTGAAATCCAATCCTACGTCAGCGTTGGATTCTTTTGATATATTTATTCCCGTAGCGCCATTGAGATTAAACTTATTCTGGCGTATCGGAGCTCTATACAGATAAATCTGTCCGTTATTGTCACTGCATTTGTTCTGATTGATGAATGCGAAGCGCGAAAAGCCTCCGCCAACACCATAAAACAATCCCTCCCCACCATCTTTCTTCCATGAAAGAATGGTATTTACATTATTTACTCCCTGGCTGTCATTTAAGAGCGCAGGCGCAGAGTAGTGATAATATGAGTAGTCTGCAAAAGCGGTCAATATAGCGTCCGCTCCTGTGCGGTGCTTGAGATTAACACCTAACGAAGCAGTATGCTCTTTATAGTCATTACTCTTTTCATTCGGGTAAACAGCATCATCCCCGAGGTTAGAATTATATATCCTCCCGTTATATTGCATCCATGCTCCCAATGCCGTTTTGCCGGTATCAATGAACCTATATCCAGCAGAAACACCCGCGTTGAAAAGCGGCATATAACCCACTGAAGCATATCCGGGATAAACTGCCGGTTCATCTATCAACGGATCTCCAACAGGCAAGGTAAATAATGACGGGGTTACACCAACGTGGCGATCAACAAGACTATATTTGAGTTCCGGGCGGGTGATCGCAGGAAGCGATATTACCGGCGAAATCGGAAGCCGATCCGCATCTCGATATTCCGGCACAATATCACGCTCGACCTTAATTTCCTTATTCAGTGACTGGGCACCGGCGCAAAAGGCAAGACCAATTACCGAAACAACAATTGCAAATCTTTCTTTTCTCATATCGCCGATTATTTAAGTCGTTTTTCAATCATTTCAAAAATATCCGCTTCGCTACCGGGATAGTTTTCTTTAAGTGTTCGCAAATATTCATCAGCCTCGAAAGTCTCACCCTGCGCTCTGAGAGCATCACTCAGCACAATGAATCCTCTGGCAAGCCAATATGCATGAGGCGGATTTGAGTTGATAAACTCGTCGGCAATTTTTGCCGCGTCCTCACTTTTGCCATCAGCCACAAGTGACTCAGCAAGCGCTATGGCACTTCTTGCTCCATAAGTTTCCGTCGGATTCACAGCCAATTCACTCCATATCTCACGAGCCTTTTCCGAGTTGCCGATACGGTTCAGGGCAAGCGCTTTGGAATACTTGATCTCACTATTATTGGATTGAGAACCTGCAGAAGACGACAGAAGGGCATCTGCTACCGCCACTACTTCGGCATTTTCACCCAAAGCCAGAGCAGAACGCATATATCCGATACGCGCATTGTGCAGGTTTCGTGTACCTGTTGCTTTGACCGATAATGTACGGAATGTTTCAAGGGCTAATTCACCTTTACCGAGAGCCATTTCCGATTCCGCCTTAATCAACATGGCATCCTCAGCGGCGGAAGCATCCGGATATACCCCGAGAAGTCTATCCGAGAAAGAGAGGGCGGCAGGGTAATCAGCCTTATTATAAGCAGCCTCGGCAAGGTAGAACAGGGCTTGCGCTTCATGAATCCCCTTAGGATATTCGCTTAGATATTTATTCAGCCTCTCGGTCTTGTCTTCGTTTATGTAATCTGACTCAGCCGCCCTGAATGAAAGAGCGTCAAGCTCTGACGGGTTAACGGAGGGAGCATCCTGAACAGTAGCCATAAACTGAACGAACTGCTGCAATCCGCCGTCTTCGGCATAAATCCGTTTGAGGTCATCAATAGCAAGAACCGCCTCCTCACTTGTAGGATATGTGGTTATCACCTTCTTATAATTCTCCACTGCCGATTTGCGGTCACCGGTATTGAGATATGTGATTGCGAGCTGCAGCATCCCCTTTCTACCGTAAGCGGTAGAGCCATACTTGTCAAGCAAAGTGTTATATACCTCGATCGTTTTAGACATATTACCTAACGCAGCATAAGCCTCCGCCTTTTCGAGTAGCGCCGCTGGCACAAGCGCTGAAGCGGGAAATTTCTGTATCATTTCATCCATCCGATGAATCTTCTCGGAATGTTTTCTCTGCAGACCAAGCATAACAGCCTGCTGATACATCGGATAATCACCGGCGGATGGGTTCAGCGAAAATGCCTTGTCATAATTATCCGCAGCCTCGGCAAATTTTGAAGAATAATAGAGGCAGTCCCCTATACGACTATATGCATCCGCTTTCATTTCATTTGAGGCATTACCGGATGCAACAGTTCTGAAATTACCGAGCGCAGCCGCATATTTATCGGATGCAAATTGCGAATAAGCGAGATTATACCGTGCCAGCAACGCATTAACATCCTTGGAATTGGCTCCGCTCAGATATCTGTTGAAGCAGGAAGCCGCACCGTCATAGTTACCGTTGTCGTACATACATATACCCTGCCACAGTAGAGACTGCCGGGCTACGGCGGCATCACTCGGGGACATAGTCGCAGCTTCTGCAAAACGCCTGAGCGCCTCAGCAACTTTTCCTGCCGAATAATCTCTGGTACCTGCCATGAAAAGCGCCCGCTGCTTTGCAAGAAGCATGGATTTCGAGGGTCGCTTCATATTTCCCACCACGCGGAGAACATTCTCAAAATCATTGTCCGACATATATCCGTCAAGAATATACCTCTCGACCTCGGATGCGTATTTCGATTGCGGATAACTTGTGAGGAAATTCTCAAACAGAGCCACCGAATTACCAAAAGGCAATCTGCCGCCGTTTGATTTCGCAACGGCATAATTATACAGTGCCTCCTCCGACACCTCTTTGTCGAAGTTCATCTTAAACGCTTTCTCAAATGCCATAAGTGCGGAGGTCGCATTACCGTCGGCAACATAGCATTGCCCGAGATACAGGTTCGCGCTCTGACCCATCGCATCATCCTGAGAAGTTACGCGCTTGAACATAGTTGCCGCACCACCGTAATTCCCGGTGTGATACTCGCTCACACCAAGTATATATGCCGTTGAAGGCATGATGTCTTCACCCACTTCACGCACATAATTTTTGAGATATGGAATAGCCTCCGACTCTCTGCCGAGATTAAACAGCGACTCACCCGCGATTCTGCAAGCCTCGGCATTATATTCCGGTATAGCCTTGGATGCGATTACGGAGGCTGCATTTGCAAGGGCTTCTTCAAAACGGTGTTCCACAAAATCAATCTGTGCGATATAATACTTTGCCTGTGTGCCGAATTCAGCATTTGAAGAAAGCGATTTGAATACCGGTAGTGCCTTTTTATAGTCCCCTCTGGCATAGGCTATGTATGCAAGACCGAATTCACGCCCCACACCATATGCTCCCTTAGGAGAAAGCTGTGTGAAAAGAGCCTCCGCCGAGTCGATATCATCAAGTGCGAGATATGAATAAGCCTTGTGGTAATTCAGATTCTGAGCATCAGGGGCTGAAAAACTTTCCTCGTCAATATTATTGTAAATATCAAGTGCCTCGCTATATTTCCGTGAGTCAAAATATGAATTAGCCAACGCGAGAGCGGCTTCGCCACAAAGGGGTGAGGCAGGACAGTCGGCAATCCACGCCTTCAGTTTTGCCGGAGCGGCGGCATCTCTCTCAGCCACCGCGGCAAGCGCCTCAAGCAGTGATGCCTCCTCTATCTGAGCGGAGGTAGGATTGAGAGTTTTCAGTTTGGAAATCTGATCGAGACATCCTACCGGATTATTATCCGCGAGCATTTTACGAGCACGTAAAAGGTACCCCGCCGCATCGGGGGAATTCAGCTGTGCAAAGCCATTCGCAGTACAGAATGCGACAGCAAGCAACGCCGAGGCTAATCTAAGGCATTTCATTGTCGTGAAGATTATACTTTGCGCAAAGTTACAATAAAAATCAATACACAAAAAATGCCCTCCGGAGGGACTGACCTCGGAGGGCAAATAAATTATAGCGCTCGTTGATTATGCGTTGTCGGCAAGACGTTTCTTCATCTCTTCCGTTTCTTTTTCATAACCGGGTTTCTCGAGAAGAGCAAACATATTTTTCTTATATGCCTCCACTCCGGGCTGGTTGAACGGATTCACACCAAGCATATAACCGCTGATACCGCACGCCTTTTCAAAGAAATAGATCAGCTGACCGATATACTCCTCGCGGAGAGCGGGAAGAGTGATGACGATATTGGGAACACCACCGTCTATGTGAGCTATGCGTGTGCCGAGTTCCGCCATTTTATTGACCTGGTCGATGCGCTTGCCTGCAAGGAAGTTCAGTCCGTCAAGGTTGGTGTTATCGGTAGGTACGATAACTTCATGATCCTGCTGCTCGAGAGTGAGCACTGTTTCAAAGATAGTGCGCTCGCCATCCTGAATCCACTGACCCATTGAGTGGAGATCGGTCGTGAGATCTACAGATGCAGGGAAGATGCCCTTGCCGTCCTTGCCCTCGCTCTCGCCATAGAGCTGTTTCCACCATTCGGCGAAATAGTGTAGCTTGGGGCAATAGTTGGCAAGTATCTCGGTTTTCTTTCCCGCGCGGTAAAGAGCGTTTCTTGTCTGCGCATAGAGCTGGGCGGGATTCTGCTCGCCGGGCTCGGCGGTGATTGTTTCCATATCTGCCGCACCCTTCATGAGCGCCTTGATGTCATATCCGGCAACTGCGATGGGAAGAAGACCGACAGGAGAGAGCACCGAGAAACGACCGCCAACATTGTCGGCGATAACAAAGGTCTTGTAACCCTCCTCATTTGAAAGCTGACGGAGCGCACCACGCTTCTCGTCCGTGATAGCCACAATCAGCTCTGCAGCTTTGGCTTTACTCACTTGCTTTTCAAGCATATCTTTAAGCAAACGGAAGGCAATTGCAGGCTCGGTTGTAGTACCGCTCTTTGAAATCACGATAATGCCGAACTTCTTGTCTCTGAGAAGATCCATAAGCTCGAACATATAATCCTCGCCTATATTCTGACCCGCAAAAATCACTTTGGGATTTCCGGCAGGGAGCTTGTATGCCGCAAAAGAATCGCTGAGCGCCTCAATGACGGCTTTTGCGCCGAGGTAAGAACCGCCGATACCTATGCACACCACATATTCGCAGCTTTTCTGCAGTTTCGCTGCAGTAGCCTCAATGTCATCGAGAAGCGCCGCGGGAGTGGTAGAGGGAAGATTCACCCAACCGAGAAAATCGTTACCGGCTCCGGTGCCTTTGTCAACGGTTTCAAGACATTTCCGAGCCTCTGCGTCAAGCGCCTTGATGCTCTCCGCACTTACGGTCTGATATACAGACGATACGTTTACTCCAATAGTTTTCATAGGTAAAATATGTTTGGTTTTATATATCAAATAAATGTTTCCGCCATATCGCGGATTGCCTTGGAGGGATTGATTCCGCGGTACAGAATATCATACACTCCGTCAAGTATAGGCATCGGCACATCATAATGCTCGTTGATTTCATGGATGCATTTGGTACCGTAGTATCCTTCAGCCGTCTGCTCCATCTCCATTCGCGCCGCCTTGACCGAATAGCCTTTACCTATCATTGCGCCGAAGTTGTGGTTACGGCTGAATCGCGAATATGATGTCACCAACAGATCACCCAGATAAACCGAGTCGCAGATCTGCCTGGGTCGCGGACAAACGGTATTTACAAATCTCTCCATTTCGCGTATGGCGTTGCTCACAAGCATGGCGAGGAAATTGTCACCGCTCTTCAAGCCATGAACGATCCCTGCGGCGATGGAATAGACATTCTTGAGCACCGCGGCATACTCGATGCCGTTTACATCGGTTGAAGTGATGGTTTTCAGGGCTTTGCCGCTCAGACAGTTCGCGAACTTCTCGGCAATGAAAATATCGGGACTCCCGATTGTGAGATAGCTCTGGCGCCCCAGCGCAACCTCCTCCGCATGACAGGGACCTGCCACAACCAGGGTTTTCTTCACATCCACGCCAAAGCGTTTCTGCATATATGTGGTGATTATCTGGTTGTCATCAGGCACAATGCCCTTTACCGCAGACACCACGTATTTATCGGATATATCGACCTGGATTTTATCCACATGCGCCTTGAAATAGGGCGAGGGCATCACAAGCAGAAGAGTATCCGCCTGCGAGCAGACATAGTTGATGTCAGATGAAAATTCAATTCTCTCAATGTCAAATACCACATCGCTGAGATATGCGGGATTTCTGCGGTGACGCTTGAAATATTCGATACGGTCATCGCGCCGCATATACCAGAGAATGGTCTCGCAGTTGTCAAGCAGAAGTTTGGCGAGTGCGGTAGCCCAGCTTCCGCCACCCATCACTGCTACTGTTCCGGGGAAATTCATGGTTATATAACAAATAAGG
>CAMWYV010000007.1 GCA_947178565.1 uncultured Porphyromonadaceae bacterium
AAGGTAGAGCAAAAAATACCGTTGCAAGAATTTCCAGGTTAACGAAAGTTAAATCCGTTACAACGTTGTTACAATGAGATGCAAGTAGTTAGTGGTTAGTCAGTTAGGTATTAGACATTTTTTCAATATTTCTGAATTTTCTGGAAAATATTTATTTTTGGATCATGAAGGACAGGTTAAATGAAGAGATTGTATGGGGCGACGATCTAAGTCAGATCAATTCCCCCGCTTTCTATGACTGCATAGTGCATCTGATATGCTTGACGGGAAACGGCAGCTTTGTTTTCAACGGCAACCGTTTTTCGCTCGGCAAGGGAGATATTGCTGTTATATCTCATCCGCGAAAAGTGAGCGATATGATTGCAGATGCCGATTTCAGTTGCGAATTTATAGCCGCCCCGGAACAGTTTCTCCACAATCTCCTGCCCGCAAACAGTTATGCAATACAAGGAGGAGTGAGTCTGTTTGACAACCCAATTATCAAGGTAACCCGAGAGGATGCGGCTCGTTTTCACCGCGATATTTCAAATATAATGGAACGGTTACCGGATATTGAGCACCGATTCTATGAGGAAATGATCGGTAGCCTCCTGCGCACCATGATTTATGATCTCTTTGACTTCCATGTTAAGGTCAATGACAGTATGCTCACCACCGATAGAGTCGGATATATCGTGGCGCAGTTTTTCTCTCTCATCAGAGCCGGCAAACCGAAAACCGAGCGTGAGGTTACAGACTATGCCAATCAGTTGAGTGTCACGCCAAAATATCTGTCAGACACTGTTAAGCGAATAACGGGAATCAGTGTTTCCTCTCATATCAACCGCGCCGCAATATCAATAATCAAGGAGTATCTTGAAAATTCGCGTCTTTCCATAACACAGATAGCCGACGAGATGAATTTTACATCCGTCAGCTATTTCAGTCGTTATTGCAAGAAGCATACCGGTATCTCTCCGGCTATGTATCGCCTTGCCGGAGATAAATCCGGAAAGTGATGCCGTCTTATCTCCAGCCCATGAACATTTTGGTTACATCTGCATCGTGATGGTCAAAGAAAAGACTTTTTCCGGTATCAAGCCTGGCAATCTCAGCCATATCCTCATCGCTCAGAGTGAAATCATAAATATCCAGATTCTGCTCCATACGCTCTATATGGGTAGATTTGGGAATAATCACCACCCCGCGCTGAGTCAGCCATCTTAGAGCTACCTGAGCTACTGATTTACCATATTTACTGCCTATACTTTCAAGCACCGGATTGGTGAAGAAATTGTTTCTCCCCTCAGCAAGAGGTCCCCATGACATTATCTGACAGCCGAACTCCTTCATTATCTTATGAGCCTCAATCTGCTGGTCAAAAACATGAGTCTCGACCTGATTCACCATCGGAGGAATCCTCACATTGCTTGCTAAGTCTATGAAGTGATCGGGATAGAAATTGCTCACACCGATAGCCCGTATCTTTCCTTCATTATATGCTTCTTCAAGAGCCCGATAAGCTCCGTAACGGTCACAGAAAGGCTGATGCAGCAGCATAAGATCAATATAACCCGTGCCAAGTTTGCGCAGACTCTCGTCAACGGATGCTTTAGCTTTTTCGTAGCCATAGTTTGAAATCCATATTTTTGACACAATGAATAGATCTTTTCGGTCAATCCCGCTCTTCGCTACAGCAGCTCCGACACCCTCCTCATTATTATATGCCTGAGCGGTATCAATCATCCGGTAGCCAACTTTGAGCGCCTCGCTTACACAACGTTCACATTCATCGGGATTTACCTGATATACTCCATATCCTTCTATCGGCATTTCAACGCCATTTCTAAGTCTAATCTTTTCCATATCTTTCAACTTTATTAAAATCCCAGCTTCGAGAGCCATTTATCAACATTTTCACCGGCAACCTCCTGCTGCTCCTGGGCTATCTTGCCCTGAACAGCAAGACCTTTACATACAGCAACATCCGCACCCTTGCACGCATTGGCAATCTTGCGGTCTGTGCCCCCCATGCCGCTACCTTCGTGAGTGATGAAAGGAATTACTGTCTTACCGGTCCAGTCATGCTGCTCTATAAAGGTATAGACACACATAGGCATTTCGCCCCACCAGTTGGGATATCCGAGGAAAATCACATCATAATCCTCTATCTTCACATCACCATTGATTGCAGGACGCGCTCCGGATTGCTTCTCATCTTTAGCCACCTCGATACACTCGTTATAATTAACCGGATAAGGCTTTGCCGGCACAATCTCAAAACGGTCGGCGCCTACTGCATCTGCTATCATGTCGGCGATAATACGTGTGTTGCCTTTTTCAATAACTCCTACATTGTAGTTCTCGCCCGCATGTGAGAAAAATACAACCAATTTTTTCCCGTCAGTTTTCATATCAATATCATTTTTAGTTTCTACAGTTGGTTTAGCCGTGCAGGAGCATACTCCCGACAGAGAGAACATTGCTGACAGCGCGACAGATATAATTTTTCTAATCATACCGGTTACAGATTTTAAATTACTCTACAAAAATAACACCGCAAAGCTGCTATTGATTTTCATATATTCCTTTATTATTTTCACATATTCCGCAAATATATGCCGATGCATAACGTACTGAAATTATTTATTAGGAAGCATATAATTGCTAACTCTAAGACAGAGAAGGCATTCTTTTCAGTTGTGACCAACTCTATTTAGCCTACACTTATTACAGCATTGCAATCTCAAGACTATAAAATGATTAAGGACTTTTAATTTTATTGTTGGCTACTGTTTGAAAAAAAGAATGTATCTTTGCAGCGGACAAAGAGATAAGTGTCCGTTAAAAATATTATCAGATATCAGACCGGGGTCTCGCTCACACATGAGAGAGATTCTTTCTTTTATTCTGCATTCAGAAAAACTTAACACCATAAAATCTTTACAGACTATGGCTATAACTTACATGACCAAAGACGGTTACAAGAAAAAAATGGAAGAAATCGCATACCTCGAATCGGTAGAGCGTCCTAAAATATCACGTGCCATCGGTGAGGCGAGAGACAAAGGCGACCTTTCGGAAAACTCAGAGTATGACGCGGCAAAAGAGGCTCAGGGCATGCTTGAGATGAAGATTGCACAGCTCAAGGATCTTGTGGCAAACGCCCGAATCATCGATGACAGCACTCTCAACAATGAGGAGGTGCAGATTCTCAATACCGTCAAGATTAAGAATGTGGCAAACGGCATGACTATGGAATATACCATTGTTGCCGACAGCGAGGCAAACCTCAAGGAAAAAAAAATCGGATCAAGCACTCCCATCGCTCAGGGTCTGCTCGGTCACAAACTCGGCGAAATCGTAGAGATAAAGGTACCTGCCGGACTGATGAAGTTCGAAATCGTTGAAATAAGTTTCTGACTATGGCCTCTATCTTCACCAAAATCATCAATGGCGAGATTCCATGCTATAAAATAGCCGAAGATGAACGCCATTTCGCCTTTTTAGACATCAATCCCGTTGCTCCCGGTCACACTCTTGTTGTGCCCAAGCACGAAGTGAGCTACATATTCGACCTCAGCGAGGATGAGTATGTGGCTCTCGAACTTTTTGCACGTAAAGTGGCGAAAGGCTTGCAGGAAGCGGTACCCTGCACCCGCATTGCCGAGGCGGTAATAGGACTTGAGGTTCCCCACACCCATATACACCTCGTCCCCATCAAGAGCGAAGGAGATATGAACTTTTCACGCAAACTGTCGCTCCCGGCAGAGGAGATGCAGGCTCTCGCAGCCAAAATCAGTGCGGCGGTTGCCCCACACCTTAAATAATATAACAAACTAAATCATATATCATGAAAAGTATCTTCAGAGTATTCCTGATTCCGGTACTCGCAATCTGCGTGATTGTGGGATGTGCCGGTAAGAAAGAGACGGCGGAGAAACCCCGCGAGTTTGTCACAGTACGTGACGGAGAGTTCTATATCGGTGACTCTTTGTATCGTTTTGTAGGCGCCAACTTCTGGTATGGAGCGATTCTCGCTTCGGAAAAATATGGTGACCGCGAGCGTCTTGCAAAAGAACTTGATTATCTCAAGGAAATCGGTATCACCAACCTGCGAGTGCTTGTTGGAGGCGATGGCGCTCCCGGCGAAGCACGAATCGAACCGGTGCTACAGACAGCTCCAGGTGTGTACAACGACACTCTGCTTCAGGGACTTGACTATTTCCTTGCAGAGCTTGAAAAGCGTGACATGAACGCGGTGCTCTACCTTAACAACGCCTGGGAATGGAGCGGTGGCTACGGCACATATCTCGAATGGACCGGTCACGGACCGTGCCCGCTGCCAAAGTACGGCTACAATGAATATGTTGACTTTGTGAGCCAGTTTGTGCTTGATGATTCAGCCAAGCAGCTAGCTCTCAATCATGTGCGCAATATTGTAAGCCGCACAAACACAGTTACAGGCGAACCCTACAGCCAATCTCCCGCCATCATGTCATGGCAGATAGCTAATGAGCCGAGAGCTTTCAGCACCGAAGGCAAACGCGCTCTTGCCGACTGGCTCCGCACCACCGCACGCACTATCAAGGAAATTGACACAAACCACCTGGTATCTACCGGCAGCGAAGGCAAATACGGTTGCCAGGTTGACATCGACCTGTGGGAGGAAATCCACAAATATCCCGAAATTGACTACGCTAATATTCATATCTGGCCTTACAACTGGCAGTGGATCAGAAGAGACACCAAAGATGGTGTTGTTGAAGATGTGGATACCGCCTGCAAATACACCCTCGCCTACATTGACGAGCACTATGCGAGAATGCAAGGTGCCAAGCCTATTGTACTTGAAGAGTTCGGCTATCCGCGCGACACAATGGGGCTCGCTCCCGGCTCACCCACAACCGGCAGAGACCAATACTATGAATATGTGTTCTCCATCATCAGAGATTCAGGCAAAATCAACGGCTCTAATTTCTGGGGCTGGGGGGGATTTGCCAATCCTGCTCATGCAACCTGGCAGCGCGGCGATGACTATACAGGCGACCCCGCCCAGGAGGATCAGGGTCTCAATTCCGTATTCGCCGCTGACTCATCTACTGTGGCAATTATCCGCAAAATGACTAAGAGTCTCTCTTCTAAACCGATTGAATAATGAAAAAACTTATCATAGCAATTGCAGCTCTCGCCCCCCTGGCGATGAGCTGCGGGCATTCAAAATCGCAAAACGCCGGCGATTCTGATACCGTCACAGCTGCCGAAGCATTGAAAGCACGACTTGAAAATGTTGTGGCATCCGGCAAAGTGATGTTCGGTCATGACGATGACCCGGTATATGGTCACTCATGGGTGGGTGACTCGGGAAGATCTGACGTTATGGAGATTGTGGGAGACTATCCCGGAATCATGAACTGGGATTTGGGAGGCATTGAAAAAGGTGATGCAGCCAATCTCGATTCTGTAAACTTCGAGCGCATGAGAGCCGAAGTCATCGCTCAGGATGCTCGTGGAGGCATAAATGCATTCAGTTGGCACACAGTAAATCCCATCGACGGTAGAGACAGCTGGCAGTGCGAGGACACCACTATGGTGGAGCGCATTCTCACCGATGCAGAAATCGGAGAGGCTTTTGACAATCAGGTGCGCAATGTGGCACGCTTCATGAACTCGCTTACAGATGCCTCAGGCAAAAAAATCGGGGTGATTTTCCGCCCCTGGCACGAGCATACCGGAGACTGGTTCTGGTGGGGCAGCCGTCAATGCACCCCCGGGCAGTATCGCGCGCTTTGGGCGAGAACACGCAAGATTATGGACGAAGAGGGTGTTGACAATATCCTCTGGGCTTATTCTCCCGACCGTGTGGAGAGTGACGAACAGTATATAGAGCGCTATCCGGGCGACGAACTGGTCGATATAATGGGCGCAGATGTATATGCCTACAATGCGGAGAAAGGAATTGAGGCATACCGCAAGGCGGTTGACGCTACTCTCGGAGCAGCAGTACGCGCAGCGAATGAGCGCGGCAAAATCGCCGCCTTCAGCGAAACCGGTCTGGAGGGTGTGACTGTAAGCACCTGGTGGACGGAAGTATTGCTCCCTGTTTTGCTGCAATACCAGCCTGCTTATGTGATTGTGTGGAGAAACGCACACGACAAGCCGACCCACTTCTTCGGTCCATACCCCGGTCACGAAAGCGCCGATGATTTCAAAGCATTCTACAATGATTCAACCACGCTCTTCGCAGCGGATGTTGATAAAATACGATAAAGTATTTCACCCTATTTTTCAGATTAACTACTATGCTGTCATTTGACGAACGCAAGCGCCTGGTGGAGAGCGAATATGATGCTGTTATCCACCGCGTAAACCATCCTGTTGGAGGAAACGGTGTATATACCCGCTACAAGTATCCGATTATAACCCCCGCTTCAGTGCCACCGTTGTGGAAATATGACTATAATCCCGCTACCAATCCGTATTTTATGGAGCGAATCGGAGTAAACGCCACTTTCAATTCGGGAGCGATCAAGTTTGACGGCAAGTATTATCTGATGGTGCGTGTCGAAGGCATGGACCGCAAGTCATATTTCGCTCTTGCGGAGAGTGAGGACGGTATCAACGGTTTTCACTTTGTGGGCAGACCGATAACGATGCCTGACACCGATGCACCCGGTACCAATGTATATGATATGCGCCTCACCCGCCATGAGGATGGTTGGATTTACGGTCTCTTCTGCGTTGAGCGCCATGATGATTCCTATCCCGGAGATCTCTCCGCCGCAACAGCAGCCTGCGGAATAGCCCGTACAAAAAATCTTGTTGACTGGGAACGTCTGCCTGACCTCAAGAGCAGAAGCCAGCAGAGAAATGTGGTACTCCACCCGGAATTTTTTGACGGAAAATATGCTCTCTATACCCGCCCCCAGGACGGGTTTATCGACACCGGTAGCGGTGGCGGCATCGGCTGGGCTCTCGTCGATGACATGACCCATGCGGTCGTCACTGAAGAAAAAATCATTGACGCACGCTATTACCATACGATCAAGGAAGTTAAAAACGGAGAGGGTCCTCATCCTATAAAAACTTCCCGCGGATGGTTGCATCTCGCTCACGGAGTACGCAATACCGCTGCCGGACTCAGATATGTGCTCTATCTCTATGTAACCGATCTGAAGGAGCCATGGAGAGAGATTGCCGCTCCCGCTGGCTATTTCATGGCTCCCGTGGGAGAGGAATATATAGGTGATGTGGGCAATGTGCTATTTTCCAACGGCTGGATTGCGGATGAAGACGGCAGAGTGCTTATATACTATGCTTCCAGCGATACAAGAATGCATGTGGCGGAAAGTACGGTTGACCGGCTGCTCGACTATTGCTTCAACACTCCCGCCGACGGACTCATCTCTGCCGAAAGTGTTAAAGCCATCAACCGCCTCATAGATTCCAATCTAAAACTCCAAAACAAATAACTCTGACATAATACCTTAAATTATCATGGCACCACTGAAAGAGAAGATTGGCTACGGCTTCGGCGATATGGCATCGTCGATGTTCTGGAAGGTTTTCAGCTACTACCTCCCGTTTTTCTACTCCAACATATTCGGACTCTCCCTCGCAGATGCGGCTACCCTTGTGCTCGTCACAAGAATTTGGGATGCCGTCTCAGATCCGATGATGGGAATTGTAGCCGACCGCACCAATACCCGCTGGGGCAAATACCGCCCCTACCTGCTGTGGGTAGCGGCACCGTTCTCCATTTGCGGTATTCTTCTCTTCACTACTCCGGACTGGAGCTATGCCGGCAAGCTCATCTGGGCATACGTAACATACGTGCTCATGATGACTGTTTACACCGGCATAAATGTGCCATACGGCGCCATGCTCGGAGTGGTGAGCGACAACCCTCACGAAAAGACTGTTTTCTCATCCTTCCGTATGTTTTTCGCCTACGCCGGCTCATTTATCGCTCTCGCCGCATGGGAGCCCCTATGCTCGCTGTTCGAGCATCACTGGGGCTTTTCAGTGCAGACAAGCTGGCAGTGCGCTATGGTAGTGATTGCCGCAGCCTGCTTCCTGCTCTTCCTCTGCTGCTTCAAACTCACGAGAGAGAGAATAAAAACAGTGTCACAGGTAAGTATTGGAAGCGACTTCAAGTCGCTGCTGAGTAACCGCCCCTGGTGGATTCTCATCGGCGCGGCGCTATCCTATAATCTTTTCTGCACTGTTCGCGGCGCTACAGTAGCATATTTCTTCGCCGACATTATCGGCTCGGATGCGCATATATTCATATTCTCCATAGCTCTGCTCTTCTATTCAGGACTGTTCCTGAGCATAGGCGAGGTTGCAAATATGTTTGGAGTGGCTATGACTGTACCTATCGCCAAGGCTCTCGGCAAGAAAACCACTTTCATTATAGTGAATGCGGCTTTGATTCTGTTCAGCATCGCGTTCTTTTTTGTGCCGGTAACTCCTGCCGGCTACTGGTGGATGCTCCTGTTGCAAATCTGTATTTCTGTTCTCACAGGTATTATGAGTCCGCTCGTATGGTCAATGTATGCCGATGTGAGCGACTACTCGGAACTGAAAAACAATACCGCCTCTACCGGACTCATCTTCTCATCATCATCAATGGCACAGAAGTTTGGCGGAGCTATTGGTGGAGCCGCGGTGCTCTGGCTGCTCGATGCCTGCGGTTATATTGCGGGCACAGCCGAGACTGCGGGCACAATCGCCCAAAGCAGCGGTGCGCTCACCTGCCTCTGGATGCTGATGACGTTTATCCCGGCGGGAGTATCGCTCCTCGCTATTATCGTAGTGTCATTCTATCCCCTCACTACAGACAGAGTAAATGATATAGTTGCCCGGCTCAAAGACCAGAGACTGAGCGCATCCGCAGAAGCGGCGCAAAATGAGATGACCGATTTCGCTAACACAAACAGCTGATGAACAAAGAGGCTAAAGAGGCTTTTGCCCGCGAACTGGAGGATAACCTCAACAACAATATTCTCCCCTACTGGCTTGAAAAGATGCGCGATGACAAGGATGGCGGCTTTTTCGGGCGAAGAGACGCGTCAGATACCGTTATGGAGGGCGCGGAGAAAGGTGCGATAATGAACGCACGTATTCTATGGACATTCTCTGCCGCATATCTTGCAACAGGACGCGCGGATTGCCTTGAAGCCGCCACACGTGCAAAAGATTATATTCTCAATCATTTTATTGACAAAGAGAATGGCGGTGTATTCTGGTCGCTGAATGCCGATGGCAGCATTGCCGACAGCAAGAAGCAGTTTTACGCCATAGCATTTACCGTTTACGGGCTCGCCGAATATTATCGCGCCTGCGGCGATAAAGAAGCTCTTGACTGTGCCATAGCCTTGTTCAGAAGCATAGAGGAGCATAGCCGTGACCGTGCCAAAGGGGGATATCGCGAAGCGGCAACCCGCACATGGGAACCGATTGAGGATATGCGACTCAGCGCAAAAGATGAGAACTTCAGTAAAACGATGAATACCCATCTCCACATCCTTGAGGCTTATACCGCACTCCTGAGAGTGTGGCGCACAGAGGAAAGCGTGGAGGCTTGCCGATATGCACTCGAAATTATTCTTGACAGAATAATGAACACGGCAGACGGACATCTCGGATTATTTTTTGATGATGACTGGAACCGAATGGACCGCGAAAAGTCGTATGGACACGATATAGAGGCTTCATGGCTAATGCTTGAGGCGGCTCAGGTAATCGGAGACCCGGAGCTGTATGAACGCACCTTGACCGCCACACGCCGCATTTCAGACGCTGCACTTGAAGGATTGTGCTGTGATGGCTCTATGGTGTATGAACGTCATGGAAACGGCTCCTATGACAATGAAAAGCACTGGTGGGTACAAGCGGAGACTGTTGTCGGTCAGGCATACCGGTTCCGCTTCCACGGTGTAGAAAAAGCTCTCGATGACGCGCAGCGCAGTTGGGCGTATATACGCGACAACCTTGTGGATTACAAAAACGGCGAATGGTATTGGAGCCGGATGCCGGACGGCAGTATCAATAGCGTTGAAGACAAAGCGGGCTTCTGGAAATGCCCGTACCACAACGGACGTATGTGCATGGAAACCCTGCGGATTCTAAAGAGCTGATCATTTCTCGCTTATATCCACCCATTCGGCATCCACTATCTGCTCTTCAGTGGTGTAGGTCGTACTGCCGTCGGAATGAATCTCTGTCGTGGTTTCCACCGAAATCTCCTCGTATGCCACATATTCTCCCATATCCTTGGTGAAAACCTTCTTATGGACAGGTTGCTGAGGCTCCTGCCGCCCTTTCCGGCTATACTGCTTGTATGCCTGGGAGTAGGCATTGTTCATCGCCTTCTTGTAACGGCGTATAAAAATCAGTCCCCTGATTATGGGGCGGAAGATTATAATGAGAAATATTATGAATAATAGTGCTCCTAAAGACATTTTTAAAGATTGATTGTGTATTTAATAAAACACCTATACACCCTACGGGTTCACTTTACAGGAGTTACGGCACTCATGGCTATGTAGAGAAAGATCGTCCATGCTAGTCCGGAAATACCCAGGAGAAGCACGAATAGCACAGCACCGGCAAGAAGAATATATCGGCGAGAGTTCGTGCGCCAGTCAAAGCTCGAAAATTTGAGCGAGAACATGGGAATAGGCATAACCATGAGGCTTGCAAGCACAAGAATGAGAATGGCAAGTGCCACCGATCCCGGATAGGTGTAGGCATGAATCCATGCTACTGTACCGATCCAGAATATAGCGTTTGCCGGCACCGGCAGACCGATGAAAGAGGTTGTCTGACGGTCATCCACATTGAATCTGGCGAGGCGCAGTCCGGCAAAAAGCACAATAAACAGTGCAGCGAATGCCCAGGGCGAATCGGTATCAAAAGTATTGATAGTATTGAACATCAGCATTGACGGAGCGAGACCGAAACTGATGAGATCTGACAGAGAATCCAACTCCTTGCCTAAATCGGAATAGGCATGAAGCAGACGCGCCATTGCGCCGTCAAGAAAGTCAAACAACGCAGCAGCACCGATAAAGATAAAAGCCCACTGATAGCCTTGTAACGCACCAAACGGTTCATGGAGATGAAAGGTGCAGATACAAGCCATAGCTCCACAGAGCAGATTGAGGCAGGTTATGGAATTGGGTATATTTGCGCGAATCTTACGAAACATGCTTCTAATCAATTATTTGGTCTTAAGCGTGCAATCTCGGTGATACCACCGGTAGTTTTGTCACCGATATTGACAAAAATCTCTGTGCCAAGCGGCAGGAAAATATCTACCCGTGAACCGAATTTAATAAATCCGAGGTGCTCGGAGATATTGCATTTCTCTCCCGGTTCCGCGTAGGTGACAATACGGCGAGCAACAGCCCCCGCAATCTGACGCACCAGAATCTCCTGACCGTTTTCCGCACGTATAAGCACGGTGGAACGCTCATTTTCCGTGCTTGATTTAGGCAGATACGCCGAGAGGAAACGACCCGAATGATGACGCACAAGAAGCACCTCACCATTTACAGGAAACCAGTTGGCGTGAACATTGAAAACAGTCATAAACACCGAGAGCTGAATAACATTGCGGTGCAGACACTCGCTCTCATAAACCTCTTCGAGCGCTACAACAGTACCGTCAACCGACGAAACCACCACATCTTTTTCATCGCCATGGAAATAGCGGCGCGGAGAGCGAAAAAAATTAAGAACCAGAAGATAAAGAACACCCGTGATGGATGAAAACACGATAGGTACAGCAATAGGGCGGATGAACATCCACGCCGAAGCATTGATTACCAATAGCATTAACAGCAAGATAATCAATATATTAGTGCCTTCCCTATGAATTTTGACCTTCATTGCGTTCCCAAGAGGTGCTTAATAATCCGCAAAGATAGCACATTTTTTATAAATACCAATCCTACTCCCAGCTATCTCAGATGGAGGGGGGATTCGGGTCCGAGGTTGAAGAGGAGGTCGAGAATACTGAGGCTGGGTATGAAGCCGAGGCGGTTGCCACGCACCTGATAGTAGGGCTTTATCGGGGCGAGTGCCGGGAAATCGGCTTTGGTGAGGTCGGTAACGCCCTGCGGCAACCGCGCATCCGTAATATGTACCACTTCCGTGGTGATGCCGAGCAACCGTCTGATAATCCGGTCAAATTCTGAATCGAAATCTGTGATCGGCATTCCGCAGACTTCCTCACGGAACAGCGGCAGAAAGTCATCTATATAGAATTCAAAGAAAGGAGTGCGCCCGTATGCCGATTCAAGCGCTGTGAGATGTACGTTCCACCATCCGCCGTGAGCCGACACCGTTGCGTCACACCACTGCGCCCCTGAAGTGTGGTCAGGCTTGGCAACAGGGACTGTGAGATCAAGAATGCCGCGCGTATCTGCTATGGAGCTCCGGTGAGTGCTCTTGAAGCGCTTATCATAACGCATTCCGTCATGAATAATCACCCGTCTGTATGAGGCAAGCACAGCATAATACGAGCAACTGCCGCAATACTGCGGAGGCAGCGCGGCAGTTATATCGTGATGTTTTATAAGGGGGGAAGTCATCGGCTGTCAGAATCCCGAATTTGCATTCTTGAGTATTCTGTTCCAGCGTATTCCGCCGTTAAAGATCGATTTGTCCTTATCAAAGGAGACGAGCACACGCATAGGCTTGCCTACAATGTGATCTTCCGGAACAAAGCCCCAGTAGCGTGAGTCAAGCGAGTTGTCGCGGTTATCACCCATCATAAAATAATAGTCCATCGCAAAGGTATATTCTTTCGCCGGTTTGCCGTCGATATACACTGTGCCGTCGCTACCGAGGTAAGCATCGGTATGACCCTCAT
>CAMWYV010000008.1 GCA_947178565.1 uncultured Porphyromonadaceae bacterium
CATTATTATTCATCATATAAATAATTTTTTCAAGATTTTAATTCATAAATAATATTATATGGCTGTTGAAACTCCATGCATAGATTTTCTCAAGAAGGAGATTATTGACCTGAAAGAGAAAAGGGGTGCCGCAATTATGGCACACTACTATCAGATTCCAGAGATTCAGGATATAGCCGATTATATAGGTGATTCTCTAGCATTGGCACGCATCGCAGCAACTCTGCCTAATGAAGTGATAGTGATGTGTGGAGTTCATTTCATGGGTGAGACAGCAAAGATTCTGTGTCCTGAAAAAATAGTACTGGAACCGGACAGTGAAGCAGGATGTTCACTTGCTGACAGCTGCCCTGCCGATGAGTTTAAAAAATTTGTAGATAGTCATCCTGATTACACAGTTATAAGTTATGTAAACACTTCCGCCGGAGTAAAGGCGCTCACGGATATTGTGGTAACTTCCGGTAATGCTCTTGCTATAGTGGAGACCTTTGAGAAAGATGCTAAAATAATATTCGGACCCGATCGTAATCTGGGTAATTATATAAATAGTCTTACCGGACGCAATATGATTTTATGGGATGGTGCCTGTCATGTTCATGAAAAATTTTCGGTAGATAAAATACTAGACTTGAAGAAGCGGTATCCTAAGGCAGAGATTCTTGTGCATCCCGAATGTACCGCACCGGTTAGATTGCTTGCTGATAAAACCGGTTCTACCGCAGTGTTGCTTGACTATGCTCGCAAGAGTGATTCCAAGGAGTTTATTGTAGCAACCGAAAGTGGTATCCTGCACCAGATGTGTAAAGAATGTCCTGATAAAACTTTTATACCTGCACCTCCGTCTGATTCTGTATGCAGTTGCAATGAGTGCGCGTACATGAAGCTTAACACTCTTGAAAAGTTGCGTGACTGTCTTAAAAATATGGCACCCTCGATTGAAATTGAAAAAGCAATAGCTGAGAGAGCACGTCGCCCTATAGAAAGAATGCTTGAACTTTCATCCAAATAATTTTAACGACTATACTACTAATTAATATATGGAATACAATCACAAGAATATCGAAAGCAAGTGGCAGCAGTATTGGAAAGATAATGCTACTTATAAAACAGAAATAGATGAATCCAGACCTAAATTCTATGTGTTGGATATGTTTCCATATCCTTCTGGAGCCGGACTTCATGTAGGTCATCCGTTGGGATATATTGCTTCCGATATATACTCACGATTCAAGAGACTTCAAGGGTTCAATGTGCTACATCCTATGGGTTATGATGCTTACGGTCTTCCGGCGGAACAGTATGCCATTCAGACAGGACAACATCCTGAAATAACAACTAAGGTGAATATTGATCGCTACCGCAGTCAGCTTGATAAAATAGGATTCTGCTATGACTGGGATAGAGAGGTACGTACCTGCAATCCCGACTATTATAAATGGACCCAGTGGGCGTTCATTCAGATGTTCAATTCATATTACGATACCAAGCTTCAGACAGCCCGCCCTATATATGAACTCATTGAGCATTTTGAAAAATATGGCAGCAAGGATATTCATGTAGCCTGCTCAAAGGATCTTGAATTCACAGCCGATGAATGGAAGGCTATGGATGATAAATCAAAGAGTGATACTTTGATGAATTACCGCATAGCTTATCTCGGAAACACTATGGTGAACTGGTGTCCGAAACTTGGCACTGTGCTTGCAAATGATGAAGTGAGTGAGGGTGTGTCTATTCGTGGCGGTTATCCAGTGGAGCAGAAACTTATGTACCAGTGGTGTCTAAGAGTATCGGCTTATGCACAGCGACTACTTGACGGTTTGGAAAAGGTTGATTGGACCGATTCGCTTAAGGAGACACAGCGTAACTGGATAGGTCGTTCCGAAGGTGCCGAAATGAAATTCAAGATAGCTGACAGCGATGTTGAGCTTGAAATATTCACAACCAGAGCCGATACTGTTTTCGGTGTTACATTCATGGTACTTGCTCCCGAAAGCGCATACGTTGATTTGGTAACAACTCCGGAGCATAAAGCGGAAGTTGATGAATATATAGCTGCTATAAAGCATAAAACAGAGCGTGAACGTATGATTGACAAAAAGGTTACCGGTGTGTTCACAGGATCTTATGCTATCAATCCGCTCACAGGTGATAAAATACCGGTGTGGGTGAGCGACTACGTGCTTGCCGGTTATGGAACAGGTGCAATCATGGCTGTACCGGCTCACGACAGCCGTGACTATGCTTTTGCACGTCATTTTAATCTACCTGTAATTCCTCTTATCGAGGGAGCCGATGTAAGTGAGGAGAGCTTTGATGCCAAGAGTGGTAAAATGATGAATTCAAAGGGTCCAGAACTAAATCTCAATGGTTTGGAAGTGAAGGATGCTATCGCAGCTACAAAGAAATTCATCAGCGAGAAAGGCATAGGTAAGGTAAAGGTAAATTACCGTTTGCGTGATGCTATTTTCAGCCGTCAGCGTTACTGGGGTGAACCATTCCCTGTATATTATAAGGATGGAATTCCTATGATGATGGATGAAAGCCAGCTGCCACTGCAACTTCCTGAAGTTGACAAATTTCTCCCTACCGAAACAGGTGAACCGCCGCTGGGACGCGCTAAAAACTGGAAAACTCCCGAAGGTTATCCAATAGAACTTTGTACAATGCCCGGTTTTGCAGGTTCATCCGCTTACTATCTCCGCTACATGGATCCTAAAAATGGTAAGGAACTGGTAAGTAAGAAAGCCAATAGTTACTGGAAAAATGTGGATCTTTACATAGGTGGTACCGAACATGCTACCGGTCACCTTATTTATAGTCGCTTCTGGAATAAATTTCTATATGATCTAGGAAAAGTTTGCGAGGACGAGCCTTTCCGCAAACTCATCAATCAGGGTATGATTCAGGGCAGAAGTAATTTTGTATATAGGATAAAAGATACAAATACTTTTGTCAGCTCAGGTTTGAAAAAGGATTACGATGTAACCCCCATTCACGTTGATGTGAATATCGTAAGTAACGATATTCTCGATACTGAGGCTTTCAGAGCATGGCGTCCTGAATTCAATAATGCGGAGTTTATTCTTGAGGATGGAAAATATGTGTGTGGTTGGGCAGTTGAAAAAATGTCCAAATCAATGTTTAATGTAGTCAATCCGGATGATATTGTTGAGCGTTATGGTGCAGACACACTGAGATTGTATGAAATGTTCCTCGGACCGCTTGAACAGAGCAAGCCATGGGATACTAACGGTATAGACGGTGTAAACAGATTCTTACGTAAGCTCTGGAACCTTTTCTATAAGGGTGATACACTGCTTATCACCGATGGCGAGCCTACAAAAGAAGAATTAAAGTCTATTCATAAACTTATAAAGAAAGTAACCGCAGATATTGAGAATTTCTCGTTCAACACATCTATCAGCGCATTCATGATATGTGTAAACGAACTCACTCAGCTCAAATGTCACAATAGGGAGGTGCTTTCCAAGCTTATCGTTCTTCTGGCACCTTTTGCTCCCCATATATGTGAGGAACTCTGGCACATTCTCGGCACCGACACAACTGTGTGTGATGCAGTATGGCCTGTGCATAATGAAGAATATCTTAAGGAAGATAATGTTACCTATGCGGTGTCGTTCAACGGCAAAGCGCGATATAATATTGAGGTACCGGCAGATATGTCAGCTGATGAGGTACAGAAGATTGCACTTGAAAATGAAGCTGCTGCAAAATGGATTGACGGCAAGACTATAGCCAAGGTTATTGTAGTGCCACGAAAAATAGTCAACGTAGTTGTAAAATAGAAAAGCTCGTTTTACGTTAATATACTGTATGAAACGAGAAATAGTATTTGCTACAAATAATCCTCATAAACTTCAGGAACTCCGGCAGATAGCCGGAGACTCCTGGAATATTCTCTCACTTAATGATATAGGATGTCATGAGGATATTCCGGAAACTGCTGATACTCTGGAAGGTAATGCAGAGTTGAAAGCGCGGTTTGTAAAAGATAAGTATGGTTATGATTGTTTTGCCGATGATACCGGCCTGATGGTTGATGCTCTCGGTGGTGCTCCGGGAGTCTATTCAGCAAGATATGCAGGTCCGGAGCATGACTCACAGGCTAACATGGCACTCCTTTTGGAAAATATGTGTGGAAAATCAGATCGTGTTGCTTGTTTCCGTACTGTAATAGCCTTGATTAAAGGTGATAAAACACATTTATTTGAAGGTGTGGTTGAAGGTGAAATTACCCTTGAACCTGCCGGATGTGCTGGTTTTGGATATGATCCTATATTCAAACCTGCTGAAAGCTCTGTAACCTTTGCCGAAATGGATGCTGATGCTAAAAATGCTATAAGCCATCGCGGAAGGGCCACTGCAAAGCTTATTGATTATCTTAAAAACAACTAACAAACTGACTTCTTGATGACTAACCGATTCATAACTATTGTTGTGGCGGTTGCTGCAGCATTTGGGGCATATTCTGCAATTCCGGTGAGTAGCTGGAGTATGTATCCTTCATTTACAATTCCTGCTACCCGTGTGGTTGAAACTTCCGACAAGGTTTTCTATCTTGCCGGTGGAGGCTTGTTTTCACGTGATAAAGGTACCGGTGAAAACATCGCCTATACCATTGACAATATTCTGAGCGACTATTATGTTACAGATATTTATCCTGATAATTCCAATGAACGGATAGCGATAGCGTATTCAAACGGTAATATTGATATTCTTTCACCTGACGGAAGTGTTGTCAATCTTTCAGATATACGTGATGCCTCTGTAAGTGCGTCAAAAATAATCAACGGTATAGCATGGCGAGGCAACAGACTGTATGTCGCTACTGACTTCGGGGTAGTGGAGGTGGATGTAAATTCCCGTAAAGTGATTTCTTCCGGCAACTATGGAGTGGAGGTATCGGCAATAGGTACTACCGATAAACTAATGGTCATCTCTGTAGATAAAGAACTGTTTACAGCTCCTATCGACAGCAAGATAAATAAGTTGGATGGTTGGAATAAGATTTATTCCCCCGGTCAGACAACTGAAATAGCGTCGGTCAATGGCTCCACTCTGCTGGTAAAAAGTGAAGGGAGAGTAACTAAACTTACTTTTGAAGGAAACTCTCTCCTCTCTGCCGATGAAATAGGATTTACAACGTTACCTTTTTTCAGCACTGACAACGGTGCCGGTTTCATTTCCGGTAATACTTCTGTAGCAAACGGGCAGATAGTGGAATTACCTGTGCATGTATCAGGAAATGTGATAGGAGCACTTGAGCCAGCTTCACAGATATGGGCTCTTGATAATTCGGGACTCGTTTCATTTGTGCGTTCGGGTAATACCTGGAGCATAGTAAACGAGCGTGCACGGCCATATTCCTTTTCTGTGCGTGAGGTTTCTTTTATCATACCGGATAAAAAAGGTGACAGAGTGTATTTCACTATTCTGGGTCCATCTGCATATCGCACGGCTGCTTCTACTGCAAATGAGGGTATATTCACACGCCAGCAAACATCACTTTTAGCTGATGGAAATATAAGTGATGTTGCCGCCCGGGGTGTAAAACTCGGTGTAGTTGCCGCAGACTATGTTTCGCGTGCCGAAGAGAGAGCTGCTGCGACAAACCGTCTAGCCGAAGATCCCGATGATGAGAACACCTATTTTATAGGAACAGGTAATGACGGTTTATATAAGGTTACAGATTCGGAATTTGTGGGAAAGTATGACAAGACGAATGCTCCTATGTCTGCCCCATGGGGTAGCCGCGTATATGAAGTGAGTTTTGATAAGGGTGGAAATATGTGGGTTGGTGCGGATGGATTGACCGCTTCTACCGGTATAATGGTGCTTCCGGCGGCTAAAAGAAAACTTGATCCGGGACAGGTGAATATTTCCGACTGGTATGTGCCTGATCTCAAAGGATTTGAAAATGGAAAGGATATAAGAATTTTTCACTGTGAGAAATCTCCGGTAATATTTATTTTTTCTTCTAATAGCAGTCATTGTTTTGTTGCATACCACACAAACGGTACCCCTGATAATTTTACCGATGACAAAGCTGTAATGTGGAACGACCTGACTGATACCGACGGTAAAAATTTTTCCCCTACAAGAGTCACTTCCATTACCGAAGACCGTAATGGAAAAGTGTGGATGGGTACTTCTGAGGGTGTCATTGAAATAGCATCTCCTGAAAGTGCTCTTGATCCTTCTCTAAGAGTGCGTCGTCTCAAGATAGATCATGGCGACGGTACTGGACTGTCGGATTATTTTGCCGGAACTGATATGGTGCTTGACATATGTACTGACGGGGCAAATCGCAAATGGGTAGCTACCGAGGCTTCAGGAGCGTTTCTTATAAATCCGGAGGGTAATGAGATTATATCTCATTTCACTGCGTCAAATTCTCCGCTTCCCGGGCAGAAGGTTAACGCGGTCTATGCTTCTTCCACCGACAATTCAGTTTATTTTGCCACACCGCAGGGCATCATGGTGTATGGAGGAAGTTCGGTAGCACCTGCTGAGAGTCTTTCTGATATAAAAGTATATCCGAATCCGGTTACTCCGGATTATGGAGGAGATGTCACAGTGGAGGGACTTACGGATGGTGCTCTTGTGAAGATAACCGACTCTGCAGGAACCGTTCTTTGGCAGACACGTGCCGAAGGAGGAATGATCACATGGAATCTTACCGATTCATCAGGAAAAAGAGTGCGTACCGGAATTTATTATATCTTTGCATCATCGGCAGCCAATTCTTCTTCAAAAGGAGCTGTGACAAAGATTGCAGTAGTGAACTGACACGCTGCATAGCGGTTTTATTAATAAAAACAATATGAAAAACGAACTTGCATATCGTAACGAAGACGACAAATGCTATGGCGCTACCGGCATGGCTGTAGGTATCATGGTGTTCAATGGAGAGGAAATGCTTTCTTCCATAAGTCTGGATGAAGAACCCGGTGCCATGGTGGAAATGCACGATATGTATTATTTTAACGGTAATCCCGGATTGTCGGCATCCTCGGCATGGAGACAGATAAAGGAAAACTATGAGCTTTCCGTTGCTATGCTCATATCCAATATAATGTGTCGCAGTCTTGTGCTTGATAAGGTGCCGGTTGCGCTAAATCGCAAGAATATAATAAGAAATACCGTTGCGCAGGAGGGAAGAGAGACCTGTGGGCTTGAAGATGACGAAATCAGCAGAGTGTTTGATCGCGAATACACCATTCTTTTCCGTGTGTTCAACCATCAGGGAGTGCAGAGTGTGATTCACGATTTTGCCGATACGCTCAAGCGCCGCCGCCGTATGAGTCGACTTGAAATCCTTGAGCAATTGAGAGCGTTGAGTATGTTGTAAAACATATTTTAACTTAACTTATTATAAACTACCGTTTTACTCCGATAAACGGTAGTTTTTTATTTTGTGTGGATTGTTAAATTATTAAGATGATTTGGATGATATGTAAAAAACCGTTTATTTCGTTGAATAAATAATAATATTATTCACCAATCATTTTCACAACTAATTATCCAATTTTTATGCGAAAAGTTTATTATGCTGCTATGGCACTTGTTGCCTCATCGGTAGCCTTGTCGCCCAATGTGTTGGCTGATAGTCAATTACAAATGGGGGGGGGTGTAAGTGCAGTAGCCTCGGCTCAGCAAACCGCTGCATGCTCGGGTACAGTCTATGACGAGGACGGAGAGCCTCTTCCCGGTGCATCGGTTTTTGTTGAAGGCGGAAACGGAGCCTCAACAAACATTGACGGTAAATTTACTATTCCTAATGTAAAGATAGGAGCCACCATCAAAATTTCTTATGTCGGCTATGAACAGCAGACTGTTGTATGGAAAGGCGAACCTCTTGAAATTACACTCAAACCTACTGCCGAATCACTTGATGAAGTTGTGGTTGTGGGCTATGGAGTACAGAAAAAAGTAAACCTCACCGGTGCTGTTTCACAGGTTAAAGGTGATGAACTTAAGATTCACCCTGTTGCTGATGCCGCACAGATGCTGCAGGGTATGGTTCCCGGACTTTATGTGAGCAACGGCAACGCCGGTCGTCCCGGCGGTAGCGCTTCACTTCAGCTCCGCGGTCAGGGCAATCTTTCAGGCACAGGCACACCTTACGTTCTTGTGGACGGTGTGGAAATGAGCCTTTCAGATGTTAACCCATCAGACATTCAGAGCATTTCAGTGCTCAAGGATGCAGGTGCAAGTGCTATATACGGTGCGCGCGCTGCGTATGGTGTTATTCTGGTAACAACCAAGCGTGGTGAAGAAGGTAAGATGCGTGTATCTTACTCAGGCAGTGTAGGCTGGAATGCTCCTACCAAACTCCCGAAAATGCTTGATGGCTATGAATTCGCCAAGATGTGGAATCAGGGTTGTACCAACGCCGGTACAGCACGTCTTTATTCTGACGAAAAGCTTGAGCTTCTCCGCCAGTTCCGTGACAATCCTTCAAGCGTTGACCCATGGCAGGAACTTTCTCCCAACGCTAACATGAACCCAGCCTTTGAAAATTCTGAGTCAGGTATCGGTAACACCGACTATTTCGACCTCCACTACAAAGATTGGGCGTTCAAGCAGAACCACAATATCAGCGCAAGCGGCGGCGGAAAGCGTGCGCAGTATTATGTATCTCTCGGTTACTACGGTGAAGACGGCATCCTTCGCTACGCCGACATGGGCTACAAGCGTTATAACTTCGCTGCAAATATCAACTCTGAGGTAACCAAATGGATGCGTATCCGTGCAAATACCAAATTCATGCACTCCGATACCGACACCCCCTTCGGTACAGGCGGTCTCAGTGAAGGTTTCTACCACTCACTCGCACGTTTCCGTCCTACTGTTCACTATCTTGATCCCAACGGCAACTTCACTGAGCTCACTATGATTCCCTACCTTCAGAGCGGAACATACACAAAGAGCAAACGTGACCGTATGAACATCACTATCGGTACAGAAATAGAGCCCGTTAAAAACTGGAAAATCAATGCTGACTACACATATCGTCTGATAGTTCTTGACCATGAAGCGCTGAACGTTGCTCCGGACATCTACGCTGCTGACGGTGTTACCACATCTAAGGGTGTGAGAGGAGAAATAGGAGCTGTGACAAACGGCCAGTATCTCCGTCAGGAATCTAACACACGCTATCAGAACTTCAGCATTTTCACCAGCTACAATTTTAAATTTGCTGATGTTAACGAACTTTCAGCTCTCGTAGGTTTCCAGAGCGAGGACAACCAGTATTCTTATATCCAGAACTATACAAGAGGTCTTTACTCTACCGCTACTCCCGGTCTTAACCTCGGTTCTGACGACGTTACCGCTTCTGAAACCCGTAACGGTTGGACAACACGCGGTGTTTATGGCAGACTTAACTACAACTACGATGGTCGCTATCTTCTTGAAGTGGATATGCGTTACGACGGCACATCACGATTTGCTAAAAACAATCGCTGGGGCTTCTTCCCCTCTGTGTCTGTAGGTTGGAATATCGCTCAGGAAAAATTCTGGGAATCTCTCGTTACTAAAGTAAACCAGCTCAAACTCCGCGGTTCATGGGGTAGAATGGGTAACCAGGCTGGTGCAGGTCTTTACACCTTCGCTGAAACTATGAGTGTTACCAACAAGGGTAACTACTGGTTTGGAAATACCCGCAACGGATATATCAATGCTCCCGGTGTGGCAAACCCCTTCATCACATGGGAAAAGGTGGAGAGCAAGAACATCGGTCTTGATTTCGGTCTTTTCAACAACCAGCTCACCGGTACCGTGGAAATTTTCCAGCGTGATACCAAAGATATGCTCGGTCCGGGTGCTGACTATCCTGACTTCTTCGGTGCTACTGCACCTCAGGCAAACAACGCCAATATGCGCAACCGCGGTTGGGAACTCAACCTCAACTGGACAGGTCGCATCGGCAAAGACATCACATATAGCGTAGGCGGTTCTGTTTCTGACGCTACTGCAAAGGTCACCAAATATGAGAATCCCACATTCACCAATCCTGCCGGCAACTGGTATGAAGGTAGAATGGTAGGTGAAATCTGGGGTCTTAAATCAGGTGGTATCATTCAGACCCAGGAAGAGGCTGACGAGTTCAATTCACTTAACCTCAAATATCTTAATGGCGGTGTATGGACACCCGGTGACCAGAAATATATCGACCTCAATAATGACGGTAAGATAGATAGAGGTTCAAATGTGCTCGGTGATATGGGTGACTATACTATCATAGGTAACACCACTCCCCGCTATCAATATACAATCAACGGCAACATCCGTTGGAAAGGTATCTCACTCAGCCTTATGTTCCAGGGTGTGGGCAAGCGTGACTGGAATCCCGGTACACAGCCTTACTTCTGGGGATGGGGTTCATACGCACAGGCTACATTCTTCAAAGAACATACAGACTACTGGACAGAAGACAACCGCGGTGCTTACTATCCGAAACCATACCTCCATACAGCAGGCGGTATAGGTACTTATCAGAACCGTAATATGCAGACCTCTTCACGCTACCTCCAGGATGCTTCATATATCCGTCTGAAAAACATCACTGTAAGCTACGATCTCCCCTCTGCTATTCTTAAGCACGTAGGCATCCAGCAGGTACAGGTGTTCTTCACCGGTGAAAATCTCTGGACAAGCACCAAACTTGCCAAGATGTATGATCCCGAAGGTGTGTTCACCGGAGCTTCTTACGGCGGCGAGGCTGGTAAAAACTATCCTATGAACAAAGTTCTGTCTGTAGGTCTTAACATCACTCTCTAATCACTATTATAATTATAGCAATGAAGAAAATATTATCAATATGTCTTGCGACAAGTCTGGCACTTACATCGTGCTACGATCTTGACCGCGAACCGGAGGGAGTGCTCTCCTCTGCAAATCCGTTCAAGACTGTCGGAGAAATGAGCAGCTATCTTGACCAGTTCTATCAGAATGCTGTCAAGACACAGGGTTTGATGGCTGGTGGAGGTAACGGTATTGCCGGAAATGATGTTAATTCCGACAACCTTTCAGGTTCGTCTGTCAATACCCGTATTGCAGGTTCAAACTCTGTGAGCAGCGCAGCATCTCTCTCTCAGTACACCAATATCCGTAAAGTAAACTTCTTCCTCAACAATCTTGACAACTGCAATGCGATAGGTACAGCAGCATACAATCAAGCTGTGGGAGAAGGCTACTATTTCCGTGCATGGTACTACTATCAGCTTCTTGTAAACTACGGTGGAGTTGCATGGGTTGATACCCCTCTGGATCCTGATATGGAACAGATGAAACTCCCCCGCGAAAGCCGCATGGTTATCGCAGACCACATTCTCGCCGACCTTGATGAGGCTATCAGGCTCTTGGGCACGAAAAACAACAGTGCTTCGTTCAGAGTTCACAAAGATGTGGCACGCGCATTCAAGAGCCAGGTCGCTCTCTTCGAAGGCACTTGGGAGAAATATCACAAGGCAGCGAATGACCCCTTCTTTGACCCCTCTGTTACCGATGCCAAGATCAACGACTATCTCACTCAGGCAGCTAACGCTGCTAAGGATGTGATGGATCGCGGAGTATGGAAAATTTACAATACCGGCAATCCTAACAATGACTACCGCGTGATTTTCCAGACAACCGATCTCAGCAACAATCCCGAAATTCTCTGGTTCAAGAAATACGATGGAGATGAGATTGCCAACGATGTCAACCGTTATCTCAATACCGGTGGCGGTGGTATCGGTGTAACAGCATCACTCGTCGATGACTACCTGACTATTGCCGGACGTCCTTTCGTGGGCAGCGAAAAGATGCCAGCCAAGCAGACATGGGGTGCTGAACTTCTCCCGACTGTACGCGACCCGCGTCTTGCACAGACTGTTGCTACTCCCGGTCAGACTCTCCGTCCCGACCGTCCGGCAGCTTACACATATCCTCCTCTCACAGCCAGTGCCAAAGCAACATGGGTATGTACTACAGGATACTCACTCCTAAAGCATTGCCAGATCGACTATACCGGAAACCTTGATGCTGAAGGTGCAGGTGCTACTCCCGCTATCCAGTTCCGTTATGCCGACGTGCTCCTTAACTATGCTGAAGCACTCGCTGAACTTGGTGGAGCTGCAAACGCTACCAAGATTATTGACGCTATCCAGCCACTACGTGATCGTGTAGGTATGCCTGCTATGGATTTCGACCGCGAGTACAACACCGATCCCGAATATCCTTTCGCTCACATAGACAAATATGTTCAGGCTGTGCGCCGCGAGCGTCGTGTTGAAACAGCTTGCGAAGGTCGTCGTCTCGAAGACATCCTCCGCTGGGCTGCTGCCGATGATATCTTCGTTGGCAAATGGCACCAGGGAGCTCTCTACATC
>CAMWYV010000009.1 GCA_947178565.1 uncultured Porphyromonadaceae bacterium
CACTTACAGTGCCCAATAACAGTTTTGTTGAGAACAAGGCAGGAAGCAAAGTTACCACGACCGAGGCTTTTGTCATTCCTAAGCTTTATGATTCCCAGGGAAACACCGATAATGTAAGACTTCATTTCTCAATCAAGGTTGAGAATACAAATAGTGGTGAGACAATCCTTGAGCGCGATATCGTAGGCACATGGTCGCCCCAGTGGGAGAAGTCAAGAATCTACACCTATAACATCAATATCACAGGATCTTCCACAGGTATCCAGCCTATCGTTTTCTCTGCCGTGCAAGATCTCTCAGGAGCCTCTTCATGGGATGATTCTACTTCACTCAACATGGTATTTGGTGTCGATACAAAACAGTAATGGTAGCCTTATCGGCTTATATATAGCGTGTACGTGCCTGTGCAGGCACGTACACCCCTCATCTTCTCACCCTCATCTTCAAGTTTCCGAACAATGCATGTAAGACATATATATTACCTCTTGATATCTTTTGCACCGTGCCTCATGGTATCGTGCGCTGCTGAGCCAGACGAGCCTTCAGTCGGTAAGGAAATGCGGTTCTCTGTGCGTACTGAGGATGTAGCGTCCCGTGCAAACAATGTTTCGTTCAACTCCTTTTCCATATTCACTGACATGAAACGTGAGGACGCTCACAACAACATGGTGGTGATGGAAAATACTCCGGTGACTTTCAATCAGACATCCGACCGCTGGGAATACGGTGTGACCCAATACTGGATACCCAACTTCGAGTATTCCTTTTTGGCGATCACCCCCGGATCAGTGCTTTACGAACCGGACGCAAACTGGGGATATCTCAGCTCCCAACTTTCATTCACCTACTCTCTTCCTGATGATTATACCAGAGTCACCGACATTCTCGCCGCTACACACCGCCGCAGATATACCGATGGGGAGACACCTCCGGTGATGCTTACCTTCCATCATTTACTCTCCCAGATCAATGTGGCGCCCAAATTTGACGACAATGAGTTGACTGGCTCGGACATCCTCAAGTTCCACAAGTTCGAAATCACCAATGTCTCCAGAAAGGCAAATTTCCGTCTGGCTCCTGCACCGCTTCAGACAGGCGACCGTACCGACGACCGATTATTTGACATAAGCGGAAATGAGGGTACACTCAATTACACGGCAGTGTTCAACCCTCCCGTTCAACTCACAAACCACGGCGCCAGCAAACTCATATTTGACCAAGGGATGCTCATGCTCCCGCAGGAGTTTGCCGAAGAGTCCGGATGTTGCATCATTCTGAGCTATACGATCAATGATGACGTGGAGCAAAATCTGTTGACAATCCCGTTGGACAACATGAGATGGGAGCCCGGCATGAGCTATACCTTTAATTTCATCTTCGACAAGATGGGACTGAAGATGCAGACCCTCTCCATCACACCCTGGACTGATATCAAGAAAGATTTAACTTTCCAGATTGAATGACCCCGTAGCCATCCCGTGCGACTGCGTTAAGCGCGGAGATACACAGTTCATGTAACGGCTCCTTTCGCAGGGAGCGGTGGCACGATAAATAATAGAAAGAAACAGAAATGAATATATTATCCTTATTGAGAAATACAGCGGTTGTCCTGCTGACTTGCGCGGGCATCGCATCCTGCTCGCAGGACGACCTGGATGGCGGGAGTAGCCTACTGCCTTCAGGCAAGTACCCTCTGCTGCTAACAGCCTCGATAGACGGAATGACCCCCAGCCGCTCCGACGGAAAGGACGCATGGACCAAGGGAGATACCATAGGTGTGCGGATAGGTGACGGAGAGAAGGGCTTGTATGCCCTCAACCCCGACGGCACTATTCAGGAAATGGTGCATGCCCTGCACTGGAAGAACACAGCGACCGCTACTGTCAAGGCATGGTTCCCCTACAATGACCGCCTCGATGTTTCCTTGGCAGACCAGTCGAAAGGATTCCATGACAAGGACTATCTCTATGCCGAGGCACAGAGCCAGATGTACTACAGCCAGGTACCTCTTAAGTTCAAGCATAGTATGGCAAAGGTGCAATGCAATATAATCCAGGGAGCCGACATCACTGATGAGGAGTTCAAGACTCTGACATTCAACCTGTGGGGTTTCACAAAGGCCTCTTGGGCTGAAGGTGTGCTCACAGGAAAAGACTATGGGAAGATAACCTCCACCTCCGACCATCAGGCGCTGATTGTGCCCCAGAATATGACCGGAAAGGAACTCTTCCACATTGGCATCACCGTGTCTATCAACGGCAAAGTGGTGACACAGGAATTCTCCTACATTCCCCCCGAAGGTGAGTTTCAGAGCGGCACACGCTATCTCTATAACATCACCGTGAAGAAAGACCGCATAGATGTCAACCCACTCACCGGCAAATGGGACGACGTGGATCCTACTCCATACCCGGCCAAGGGTGCCCTGTTCAAGATTAATATGCCCAAAGATATGCCCGGTATTGATAGAACAAAGTTGACGTTTGAAAACGTTGAAAACGAAGATCGTTTCCGCAACGGTGAAGATGATTTCTTATTATTGAGAGGTCAGGTCTTAAAAATGTACGTTCCTGCTAACGATACCGAGCGATTGAAAGAGTTCATAATGATCGGTAACAGGTCTGAGGATCAACGAACTTCTGCACCAAGTTCCATCGAAGAGCTTGAAGAGCCGGTGCATGAATACTCTTTCTTTGTGCGTTCAGAGGAAGTAAGTCTCGACCTTGTCGACATAGATCCTCGCCTTGGCTACATTTTATTTGAAGACGGTTCATGGTTTTATAGACCGGTGGAGGGCAAAACCCCGGTCGGAGTTATTTTCTATTTAGGTCGAGGGACTGAAGGTCCTAACTATCATGAATTTACAGATAAAGAAATAATGGGTTATGCCGTTTCTATTACTGATGCAGGTGACTATAAGTGGGGACCAACCGGAAGTTTAGTGGTGGAAGACCCTGATTATAGTGATTACTGGGGTAATAAGAATACGGTAACAATATATTATGGTGAATTGAAGGCCTCCCAATTATCAACGATCAACTTTTTTCTGGGGTATACAGTGACTCAGAATGTAATAAAGGATTATTATTTTACACACAATTTTGGTACCTTCTCAAGAACAAAAGATGAATATGAGGAAGAAAAATCCGACAAATACGCCGGAACCATATTTACAGGTTTATCTGACTATTCTGCAAGAGTTTCCGTTCCTTCCGGCAGTAGTGGCTGGTATATACCTGCAATGAAACAGTTAAATGCAATCGATACAAACCTGGGTGTTGTCAATAGCAGTTTGGCAAAAATTGAAGGTGCCAATCTCATCGAACTTTACTCAACAACATCGCCCAAGGCATATTGGTCTGTAAATGCTGTATCTGCGACAAGTTCGAACCCCGGGAATTATGATAAGGCTTATTATTACCAGATGAAGGGAAAATCTACGATGACCTCGACGTCCGGGTCAAAAGACATTGAACATACACTTCGACCAATTTTGACATTCTGGAAATCTGAATAACACGAATATGAAAAGACTTATATATATATATATGGCTGCGAGTATGTTCGTAGCATGCCAGTCAGGCTTCGATGAGCCTGTTCCGGAGCCCGACAACCACACCAAAACCGATATCATATCCATCACGGTCAGTGAAGAAATATTATCAGATGCTGCACCCCAATCGCGTGTTGCCGATGTAGGAGCTTATACCTCTTTTGAAAAAGGTGACCGCGTTGGGCTCATCATCCTCGACAAGGATGGGAATTACGTGGTGCGAAATGTGCCATACATCTATGACGGTAACAAGTGGGAGTACGACCCTGTCGGTGCCGGTGGCAAGCCTGTTCCGTACTACGAAAAAAAAATGAGCCACTATATAGTTTATTTCCCATACGTGAAAGATGCGGATAATATAACTTCGGCCGAGGGCATCAAGAATCTCGAAGTATTCAGAGTGCGGGAAGATCAGTCGTCGGAAGAAGATTTTATCAGCTCCGACCCAATGACGTTTTCATATTCCGGAACACCAAAGAAACAACTTGACGTGACTCTACGCCATGCACGTAATTCCTTTGCACTGGATCTGAGGGTGAAAAGAAAACTCACCACCGGAGAAACTATCCTTTACCATCCCAAAGATCTTGTTATAGAAAACGACAAGGCGGTCCGGGAGGTTTCCGCTTTCGAGGATTTCTATATCCGCATTGACGGCAAAAACCTGAAGACCTATTCGGAAGACAAGAGCGAGGAAATAAACTACACCAATATCGCGAAGGACGGAAGCTACCGCTATATCTTACCGGACGGTTTTTCCGGAACTTTTACCTGGCGCTACTATTATCATGGTAAAGCCTACGGAGGCGAGTGTAAGGTGAGTGGCGACAAAACAGGCATGAGGTATATAAAGGATGAGTATTTAGATTTTGGAAATTTTGAGGGAGAAAATGTCCAGCCGGGTGATTTTTATTGTAAAAAGAACGACATAGGATATCCTTTCCCTTGGGATGCGTTTGAAATTTTGGATCCTACCGATTGTATCGGTATTGTTTTCTATAATAAACATCACGTGCAGGACAAATGGCTGGACAAAAATGGGGTGGACAAGATGGAATATCCTGAGGCGGTTTATAAGGGTACTTTTACAGCAGAAAGCAAGAAATGCCACGGATATGCGATAGCCTTGACAGATGCGCATGGAATAGCTCAAGGAGACCAGTTGAAGTGGAGGCGATATGAAGAAAATAGGGAGGATGCTAATGAGCACATTTCAGATGGGGGGACCACCTATAGGACTGCTACCAATACATATGAGTTTACAGGATACCTTAGTCAGCTTGCTTTCAAAGCCCATGCCGAAGCTAAGGGCGTGGATCTGGCCATATTGTTTCCTGCGGCAAATGCTTGTGAACTATATGGTAAAAACCCCAGATATCCTTGGCAGGATGGATTGACAGCCCCTGCCAATACCAGCGGTTGGTTCTTACCTACTGCCGCTCAGCTTACACAAGTATCATCGTCTTCTAATAGGAGTGCGTTTGTCAAGAGTATTCGTTTGATCAAGGCTCTTCTGCCTGATGACTGTGCTTATAAAGAATATGTAAGTTACGACTACAGTTCCTACAGAAATGTTGTTGGAGGCTTTTTGAAGCATTGGAGTTCAGCTGAATATCAATCAGTGGGTCAGGGTTATCCAACTGCATATGGTGTAAGTCTTGATAATGGCGAGTCTGGTACTTCGTTGAGTAAAACAACAGACTTATGTGTTAGAGCAGCTCTCGCTTACTGACCGCCATACCGATATTGTTATTTACATTGTACATTTACCGTTGGCGACAACCGCTTTTGGACGCGTCATAATTTCACCTCGGTGGAGATGAATTTGCATACCGCATACTCAGCCGTGAGAGTGGAGCGGATGTCATGGCAGCGGCTACACATCTTATCGGCATTGTCAACGATAGTCTTTATATCATGTTCATCCCAGTCATCTTTCACAATTCCAACCTCATGGCTTTCGATAAAGGATACTGAGGCTGGAACTGTATTGGTCAATACCGGAGTGCAAGCGCACAATGATTCGGATGTTGTCACCATGTTCAGGTCTTATAAGACCCAAGGAATAGTCTCCCTGCAGCGTACTGAGCGTGTGCGCCCTATGCTTGTGTTCTGATTATTGCACCTCTCCCGTACGCTTGAGAGCGCATGGCCATCTCATTTCCGAGTAGCGGGCAATCCACAAATAGCCCTCACCACGGGTTATTATAAGCAGAGAGACTGTCTGACAAGTTTAGGCGGTCTTTTTTTCATAATTACGTTACGGAATGAATAAAGCTTTCTTTGCGATTGCATGAACATTATAATCTGTTCCCGTGTTTGATTGGTAAATCTATAATACATTACCACTATGGACATTCAGGACATCATCAGCAGGCTCACTGCTGAATTCGGTAACAATTTCGACCTTTCAAAGGTGACAGAGGCACTCAAAGGTATTGACCTAAAGAATCTTGACTTTTCTCAGATTCTTTCAAAACTGCACGCCGACGGGCTGCTTGACAATTTGAATCTTGACAGTGTGAATAACAGCGTTATTGACGGGCTCAAAAGTAAAGCAGCCGGAATGTTGGGAGGCATATTCGGCAAATGATGATGCCTTTATATGCCTTGAATCAGTTTTGCAGTCGGTTGCGGTAATCGGGGAGCGGTTCATCGCCGCTGATTATACGAACCCAGTTCCTGATCTCGAGGGTAGAGAGGATAGGCGGATTTTCCACCGGGGTTGCTTTGATGAACTCCTCCGGAATAATCGGATTTTTTCTATCTACAATGCAAATGTTTTCGGGTGCGACGAAATTATACCGGAGCGCATAACGGTTGGTCGTTATAATCTTCTTGCCGCGAGCCAAGCCCCAGATAAACCGTGGAGTAAGCCCGCTCTGCTTGGGCATAACATCATCGACAATGATTTCGCTTTGCTCCATCATCTCCATATATTCCCGCGGGGTGACCGGCTCTTTAAGCAGAAAGTCGTCAAGATTTCCGGAACTGAGTTTTTTTGAGAGCGAATAATTCTTGAACAGCCGCTGTGAAAGCGGTGGAAGTGGGTGAGGAATCAGCTTGAAATTATAGTCTGTCAGTCCGTGTCGGGAAAGTTCGGTAGCGAGTGCACTGAGGAAATTGATTCTACGGTCTCGGTCATAACCGAGTATAACTGCTGAGTATTTTTTCTGAGACGCAATGGCTTGAGCCGGTGCCACATAGTAGTTCGGCAACAGTGAGAGTGATAAGTGTTTGGTGGCATCGTTCAAGTCAAATGTGTATGCCGCATCAAAGTGCCTGGAAATCTCCGAAAAATCCCATATTGCAGAGGAATCCCACACATAAAGCACGCTACGCTCTGTTCTCTCCTTCATCTTGTTGAGTATGGTTGGAGAAATAGTGAATGAGTTGAGACAGATGAAAAGATTGTAGTGATTGTCAAGGGTGGGGAAAATATCTGACCAATATTGCTCCGCGCGCCGGTGCCATGTCACATGTTTTGGCAGCCTGATAAAGCGTTTGGCGAAATTCCTCACTGGGGTTGAGCGCAGTTTCGGGTCTCCTTCCAGCACGCAATCCTTGATAAGGGTGACGTTCCAACCCACCCGCTCAAGCTCATTCACAAGAGGTTGATGCAGATTCATGAATCCGTTGGTTAGGATAAGCGCTTTTTTCTGTCCCATATCTGCTGAACTATTTGTGTAACCGGTGACGGAAATCCTTTAAGATTTCTATTGTGAAATTGTCGCGTAAGGCAAGCAGTGTGAGTATATATACTATGGCACCGAAGCCGGGAATAATGAAAAGGCACAGTAGGTCGCTGTTGATGAGGCATGGAATTAGCGTCAATATTGCCCCCGCCATGATAAAGGTAGCGATATAATACTTCGGCTGGAAAATTGCAATTATACCGAAAGGAAGGTATTTGCGACCGCACGCAAGCTGGATGACAAGCACTATGAGTTCCGCAACCGTAAAGGAGAAAGCGGCACCGAAACCCTCATATTTCGGAATCAGCAGCACGTTAAGGAGTATGTTTGCGATTGCTCCGCCGCACGCGCTCCACACTACAATGTTTATTTTGTCGCACGAATACAGAATGCGGATTCCGATTAATGATGAAAGTGATGACAGAAAAACTGTTGGCGCACATAATGCAAGCATATTTGCCGACGGTCGGTAATCATCTCCACAGAATACCGAGATTATTGGCGCGCAGAGCACAATTGTTCCGGCTACAAGCGGCAGGGAGGAAATTAGCGAAAGTTTCAGCGATTTTTCTGAAAGGCGCCTGAATTCATCCCTGTTTCCGGTTGCGACAAGATGGGACATTCTCGGCAGCAGAACTGTGCCCACCGAACAGACAAGCATAATGGCAATCTGTGTGATTTTGGACGCTGCGGTGTAGTATCCCACTTGGGCTTCGGTGGACAGGAAACCGAGCATCACGGAGTTGAGGGAAAGGTATATGCTTGAGATTGCGCTTACGGAAAAGATTATAAGTGAGGGTTTTAGGTGAAGGACGATGTCGGAATAAGTGAGTCCCTTTATTCTTGTGAAATCAAATATGTGGTATTTACGCAGATGCCGGAAATTGAGCACACTGTTGCCGATTGTCGATGCAACTGTGATGAAAGCGTATGGAATAAGATCCTCCGGGGTTCTGACGAATACAAACAGAGCTGTAGCTGCTACAGTCCTCACAATTATTGCTCTGGTAGTGATGAACTTGAAATCTTCTATTGCTTGATAAAACCACTCGGCTCCTATTGTGGTAAAAAGGATTGAAATGCTGAGTATGTAGAATATTTTTGACTGGTCGTGTATTTCTGGCACTGCATATGCGAGGATTGCGACTATGATATATCCTATGATGCACAGAGCGAATCCAAGTGCGAGTATTTCTACAGTCACTCGGTTGCGTAACTCTTCGTTGTCACGCACAGATGCTATTTTTTTAACCGCATACAGTGGAATGCCGAGCGAAGTTATCAATACAATATAAGTAATAATGCCGTTCAGAAATGAGATAGTGCCGATTCCCTCCGGCATAAGCACACGTGCGGCATAAGGGAAAGTGATGACCGGGAAAAGAACTGAGGTTACGGCATTTGCCGCATTCAGTATGATATTTCTGCGAATCGCGGTCATAACCCTGTGAGTTTGTGTTTGAGGGTTATATAAAATTGGGCGAATGCCGGTCCGGTGAAATCCTTTACACGTAGTTTGAACCGCTCGTATGGAGTGAGCCAGCTGCCCGCATAGTGGTGGATGGCGTATGTTTCTTCAGTGATATTTAATTCGCCGTTTATCTGAGATTTAGGCGATAACACTTGTGGTGGATATATTGTTATGCTGTCAATAACAGTCTCTTTGTTGTCAGATTTATAACCACGCTCTGCAAAATATTCGGTTGAATAGTCGCAGATGGTTTTCAGGTTATATGATCCATCCGGGTTCACAAAGTGAACGCTGCGGTATGTTTCAGACATGGCACGGCAGAATTCGTTGCCTCGGGGCATCGCGAAGCCCAACCCCGGATTTATCAGTCCGGTCTGCTCGGAACCCGCAAAAGGTGCCTTTGCTATCAGTGACTCCCACGGTTTTATAAGCTCCACATCGGTGTCAAGATATACTCCACCATGCTCTGCGAGAATAGCAAAGCGAGCATAGTCGCTCACAAAAGCATATTTACCGGCATTGTAAGCTTCGGCGGTAAATGGAATTTGAGTTACATTGAAATTATCCTCGTTCCATTCCTTTATTTCCCAGCCGGGCAGATACTTATGCCATGATCGGATGCACTTCCGCGCGAGTTTCGGAAGTGGTTTGCGTCCAAACCAGCAGTAATGTATAATCCTGGGAATCATCAATTATTGCAACTTACTCATCACCCCCTGCATCTTATCGGCTATCTTGTCATTGCACAGATTGCCGATGGAGCCTTCATGGGTGTGGTGCACCGATTTGGTTGGAGTGTATTCGCCATTCTGCACCTGCATACCAACCGTGCGGTATGCCTCGCGGAAAGGCATACCATTTAGCGCAAGCCGGTTCACATCCTCCACGGTGAAGAGATAGTTGTATTTCGGGTCATCGAGAATATTGTCTTTCACACGGATATGGGCGAGCATGAAATCACACATCTCCAGGCATGAGCGCAGTTCTGCTGTTGCCGGGAAAATGATATCCTTTAGAAGCTGCAGGTCGCGGTTGTAACCCAGAGGCAGATTCGCGGTAAGGAGAGCGATTTCGTTAGGAATAGACTGGAGACGGTTGCACTTGCCGCGCATAATCTCGAATACATCGGGATTCTTTTTGTGCGGCATTATGCTGGAGCCGGTGGTGAGTTCGTCAGGAAAAGAGATAAAGCCGAAGTTCTGGCACATCCACATGCACACATCCATGGCGAAGCGTCCGAGAGTGGAAGCGAGAGCGGCGATCGCCATCCCGACGGCACGCTCTGTTTTGCCGCGGCTCATCTGCGCAGCGACAACATTGTAGTGCATGGTATCGAAGCCTAGCAGTTCTGTGGTCATGGTGCGGTTGAGCGGGAAAGATGAGCCATATCCGGCGGCGGAGCCGAGCGGGTTCTGATTGGCGATATTGTAGGCGGCGGCAACAAACTGCATATCATCGACAAGCGCTTCGGCGTACGCTCCGAACCATAGCCCGAAAGATGAGGGCATCGCTATCTGCAGATGCGTGTAGCCCGGCATAAGCACATCCTTATGCTCCTCGCTAAGATGTTGCAGACGGTCAAAGAGATGCTGCACGCTTTCGGCTGTCTTTTTAAGCTCATCGCGTAGAAAGAGTTTCAGGTCAACAAGCACCTGATCATTGCGTGAGCGTCCGCTGTGAATCTTTTTGCCGGTATCGCCGAGGCGCCGGGTAAGAAGAAATTCCACCTGAGAGTGCACGTCTTCCACACCCGGCTCAATGGTGAATTCGCCCCTCTCTATCATATTCGCGATATCCTCAAGAGCGGCAAGCAGTGTCGTGAGTTCTTCTTTGGTTAGCAGTCCGATACTCTCCAGCATTCTGATATGTGCCATTGAGCCTTGCACATCATAGCGTGCGAGCTGCAGGTCAAGTTCGCGGTCAGCGCCAACAGTAAATTCCTCTATCATTTTGTCCGGCTCGAAGCCTTTGCTCCAAAGTTTCATTTCAAGCGTTTTAATATATTCATGTATGTTTCTATGCCGGCAGAAATCTCGTCAAGTCGGATGTATTCGTCGGCTGTGTGACTTCTCGACGAGTCCCCTGGACCGATTTTAAGTGTCGGGAAGCCGTTCATCACCGCCATATCGCTCATGGTTGGTGATACAAACGGAGTCATTCCCAGCTCTTTGCAGATTCTTACCAAAGGATGGTCTGCCGGAATCGCGCTGGCTCTCAGCCGGGTAGAGCGGGGATTTGCCTCCGAGCTGATGGCATCGCGGAGTATTTCTACAGTTTCTTCATTTGAATAAGCGTCGGTAGTGCGCACATCAACCGTAAAGTTACATTCGTCAGGCACTACATTGTGCTGCTTCCCTGCATTTATCTGTGTTACAGTCACGGAAATCGGTCCGAGCAGCTCCGATTCTTTTTCAAATTTGAAATTGCGCAGAATGTTTATGTCATCAACCGCCTTGTACAGGGCATTGACTCCCTCGCCGCGGGCGGCATGACCGGCTTTGCCTCTCGCCTTACAGTCAAGCACCACCAGTCCGCGCTCTCCAACTGCCGGTTGCAGAGATGTGGGTTCGCCTACAATGCCCATATCTATCCTGTAGCCTTTTTCTTTTATGTGAGGCAATAAGGCTCTCATTCCTTTCTCGCCTGTAACCTCCTCTTCGGCGGTTATGGCAAGAATGAGGTTGTAGGGGAGTGGGTTACGGATTAGTTCGCAGAAAACCGATGCGAGACATACAGCGGAGGCTCCGGCGTCATTGCTGCCGAGTCCATACAGGCATCCGTTTTCAATTACCGGAATGAAGGGGTCACGTGTATATCCGCTCGCAGGGCGCACGGTGTCGTGATGGCTGTTCAGCAGCAGTGTTTTCTTCTCCGGGTCATAGCCCGGGGCAACCGCCCACACATTATTATGATACCGCACAGGGTCTGCGCCTCTCTCTTCCAGCCACCCATATATAATATCGGCTGTGCCGCTCTCTTCGCGTGAAATAGAGGAAGTGGCGATCAGTCGGCTGAGTAGTTTTATGGCGGAGTCGGTCATTCGGTAATGGTTGTGCCTCTCTCGTTCAGGAGATTGTCGGAATGTTTGATGGTTACGGAAGATACGCCTTGTGAAATGGCGGCAAAGGCATTGTCGATTTTCGGAATCATACCCTTGTTTACAACTCCGTTCTCCTTGAGTATTCTGTAAGATTCTCCGGTGACTGACTCTATGAGCGAGTCGGGGTTATCAACATCGGTGAGAACACCGTCTTTCTCAAAGCAGAAAATAAGGCGTGCTGGAGCTATGCGGCTTGCTGCTACAGCAACTGCAGAAGCAACCGAATCGGCATTGCAATTGAGCAGTGAGCCTGCGCCGTCGTGCATTATCGCACAGAATACAAGCACTATGCCGCTATTGAGCAGTGTGGCAAGAAAATCGGTATTGATTTTTGCCGCGTCGATGTCGCCAACAAATCCGTAGTTTATCGGAGTCGCGGGTCTGCGGGTCGCGGGTATGATATTGCCATCAGCCCCTGATAGTCCGATAGCATTGCATCCGCGGCTCTGCAGCGCGCTCACAATCCGCTTGTTGATAAGTCCGGCATACACCATAGT
>CAMWYV010000010.1 GCA_947178565.1 uncultured Porphyromonadaceae bacterium
TACCGTTTTCTCTGCCAAATTTGCCGAGTGCGTCAAGCTGAGCCTGCGAGTCGGAAGATATTATGAGACCGGCATTCCTCAAACGGGCATCAGCCAATATCCCTGCGATACCGGCAGGATCCGAGCTGTCAAAGGTTGCTATATTAATAGGAGTGCCGCAATCTCTCATCTCGTCAACGGCAAGAAGGAATCCCTTGTAAAATTCAGTGTAAAGCTGCGCCTGACGGCTCTGCTCGCCACCGGACAGCATGAACGGGAGGGTTATGGCGATATTGATTGCGCCAACAGACTCGCCGGCGGTGCCTTCTACGTCTAAAGGTGCAGTTTCCTCAACCTTAGTATTTATCACCGGCGGTACGGTAGTCTCTACAACCGGTGTTTCAGTCTCTGTAACCACTACAGCCACAGGTGCTTCAACCAACTCCGTCAGTCCACTTTTAGACGACTTGGGCAAAACGATTACGGTACCCGACTGATAATTATTTCTGTCAAGACCGGGATTTGCGGCAAGAATAGCGTCAACAGTCGTTGAGTTCGCAATAGCGATGGAATATAAAGTTTCCCCGTCTTTAATAATATATCCCTCCGGATTCTCAACGGTGATTGTTTCCTGAACAGGCATTCCCATCAATTGCACCGGAGCACTGACAATAAGCCTGTCACCGACACGTATGCCATCTACCGCACCGGGATTCCACTCGCACAACTGCTCCGGAGTAACGCCATACATTTTGCCGATGCCATATAGCGTTTCCTTGCTCTTTACCGTGTGGATTCTTGCGGAAGACCCTTCCGAAACAGGGAAATAAAGAGTCTGTCCTGCTTTCAAGCCATCCGCTACCGAGGGATTGAGCCTCATCAGCTCGTCCTGTGATATCTCGAGCTTTCTGGCGATAGAGTATATGGTTTCTTTCGCACCGACCTCGTAGCAGCGATATACGGTGCCGTTTATAATTTTAACAGGGAGATTGTCAATGGGTGACTGAGCACTCACCGACAATGCGATAGCAGCCATTGCCGCCAAAACCATCCTTTTCAGAACCATTGCGAAGAGTTTTTAATTTCGTGCCGGGATAATTCTTACAATTTGCAAAGATAATCTGTTTGGCTGAATTATGCAACGTGCTTTTTTGTACCTTTGCCTCAAAATAGAATCCATGACACAATTCAACGAAATGCAGACAATCAAGCGCAATCTTTTCGCGATGCGAAACGGCATTGTCGCTGACACTCTGCGCAAAGCGGGCTCACCTTTCCCTATCATCTTCGGGGTGAATCTGCCCCAGCTTGACGAAATAGCGGCTAAAACAGGCAAAAATCTGCCGCTTGCCCGCAGTCTTTATGAGGACAGCAGATGCCGGGAAAGTATGCTCATAGCCCCGATGCTGTTTCCGCCGGAAGAGATGACGATCGACATCGCCCTTGAATGGCTTGCAAGGAGCATATCAACCGAAGTGACGGATGTTTTATGCCATAAGCTTCTGCGCAAGCTGCCTTTTGCCGCCGAGATAGCATCTAAAGCTCTTGACAGCGAGGATGAAATGATGCGATATGGCGGTATAAGGCTTCTATGGAATCTCCTCCCGTCTCCCGCCCGCGAATTCCGCGACAGAATCAGCGGAGAGGCTCAGAAAAGATGCGCTCTGACCCAAAGAGTATCTGAAGCGCTTATAGAGGAACTGGATTTTCTCGAGGGGTGCTGACCGATCAGTGGGGAGTGGCATCACTGTTGGTACGTGAATTCTTGCCAATCTTTTCGCTTGCAATCACACCACCGAGAATAAGCGCGCATCCGATATATCCCACAACGGATACTTTTTCATCCAGAAGCCATACTGACAGCACGAGCGTGACAATCGGGCAGAAATATAAGTAATTGCCCGTTTTTATAGCACCGAGATACTTGACCGCCGTACCCCATAGGAGGTAAGCGACCAAAGAGGCGAACAGTCCGAGAAACAGAAGATTTCCCATCACCTCCGGCACAAGCAGAGATGAGAGTGACATGTGTGTGTTGTCTATCAGAAGAAATGGAAGAGCGGTGATGAGACCGTAAAAGAAAGTTTTCCTGGTTATGAACCATGTGCTGTATGTGCTGCTTAACGGTCTGAGCACCACGCTATAAACCGCCCAACAGACAGCGGCAAGAAGCGAAAGCATATCACCGACAGGATTAACTTCAAGCGACATGCTGCTGTTGAAAATCACACACGCCACACCTCCAAGCGCTATCAGCGAACCTATAACCACCCCCCTGCCAATTTTCTCACTCTTATACATCAGTGCAACAAGTATGGTGGTGAGTAGCGGAGAGAGAGTAACTATAAGCGACACATTACTTACCAATGTGTATTCTACCGCCATATTTTCAGCAATAAAATAGACCGAGCCTCCGCAGACTCCGCACAGCAGAAACATCAACTCATCCCTGAAACTTCTTGAAAAAAAAGGTTTCGGACAGATAAGTAAAGTGAATATATATGCAAGAAAAAACCTGCATAAATATATTTCCACCGCAGACAAACCATTATTCAGCAGAACCTTCGTGCAAATAAACGAGCCGCCCCATGCAGTGACAGCAAGCAGCGCCCCGACATGATATATCAGAGCGGAGCCACGATCAGATCGTATAGAGGCCAAACGGGGCATTTCTTCTATTTTTGTATTCGCCACAAAATTAATAAATAATTTAAATTTACCGCATAAATACTACATATTCCTTTTTTCAGAACCTTTTATATCCTATCTTTGTATAGAGATTATAACCGATGCCGATTGTGAGCGAAGAATCTGAGCCCAACGGTACTTAAATAATTCAACTTATGAAAAAAAGTAACATTTTTACCATTGGAGCGCTTTCGCTCTGCTTGCTCGCATCATCAGGATGCAGCAGTTTTACCGGACTGGGTAAAGGAGCATTGATCGGTGGCGGCGGTGGCGCAGCCGTAGGTGCCGGACTCGGTGCGATAATCGGCGGCGGGAAAGGAGCCGGCATCGGCAGTGCAATCGGTGCTGCCGTAGGTGCCGGCGCAGGAGCGCTTATAGGCAGAAGAATGGATAAGCAGAAAGCCGAACTTGAAAAGGAACTCGCCGAAAAGGCACAGGTCGAGGCTGTCAAGGATCAGAACGGTCTTCAAGCTATCAAAGTGACCTTCAACGGCGGCATACTCTTCCCCACCAACGGCACAACTCTCAGCCAATCAGCGCGTCAGGATCTCACATCTTTTGCATCCTCGCTTCTCAACAATCCCGAAACCAACGTTCAGATTTTCGGTTTTACCGATGATACGGGTACAATGGCGGTGAACCAGAGAGTAGCAACAGGTCGTGCCGACGCAGTGAGAAACTATCTGCTCAACAGCGGTGTAGCAGCCAGCCGACTCAGCGCCGAAGGTCTGCCTATGACAGATTATGTGGCATCCAACGCCACTCCCGAAGGCAGAGCCCAGAATCGCCGTGTAGAAATCTACATTACCGCCAACCAGCAGATGATCCAGCAGGCGGAAGCAGGCACACTCAGATAATTCAAATTCCCTAATCAAATTCAAATACCCAGCGGAGGAGAGATTCATATCTTTTCTCCGCTTTTCTTGTAAAAAAACAAACCTCAAGAGGGTGTGTCAGTCCGCCGGCTGACACACCGCCTCAAGGTTAGAAATCGTCAATGGTGTTTCTATTCAGGTTTATTTCATAGGCAGTATTCTGTTTGTGTTAATCACAAGGGTAATTTGTTAAGCGCGCTTAGTGTAGTGGCAGATTCCATAAATAACCGGTCGCAGTTCTGAACTGAAGATATTTTTTTAGCGGCTGTTATGGAATAGGAGCCTGTTGTTCGGGAGATAATTCAATCCGCGCCTGCCTTTGTTTTCCTTACCTCATAGCCAGATCTTTCTTCGCAACCTATGAGCGTGAAGGTATTCCCGGGGTCAGTGAACAACATGGCGTGTGAGCCGCTATGCGAGTTGTCAGTCATCAGTCGGTATGTTATTCATAGTCTCTGTTTTTTAGTCAGTCATCAGTCATCGGCATGGAGCAGAAGATAAAGGTATCGAAATGAGTCAGCAGGGCTTGGAAGCATTACTCTCCGGAGCAGTAATCAGTGTGTTTAATCCAAAACCGGAACACTCACATCCATTATATACATCTTTTATCTATGTCAAAGGACTTCTTGCCATTTATTAATGACTAACCATTGGGTTTGTTGACGATTTCTGTTTGCAAAGTTACAACAACATTTTTAATCTGCAAATTTTTTGCAAAAAAATTGTATCCATACGTTTTTATTGAGGTGGTGTGCCGGTTTTTGTTCTTTCGGGGGATTCTTTTTACCTTTGTAGGGATGAACCGAAACTATCTTGACGAACTCAACAAGCCACAACAGGCGGCTGTGACCTATACCGACGGACCCGCGCTTGTGATTGCCGGAGCCGGCTCGGGCAAGACCAGAGTACTGACATATAAAATAGTACATCTGCTCAACAACGGGTATGAGCCGTGGCGCATCCTTGCACTTACTTTCACCAACAAGGCTGCCAAAGAGATGCGCGAGCGTATCGAGCAACTTGTAGGCGCTGCCACGGCGAGTAAACTTTGGATGGGTACTTTCCACAGTATTTTCGCACGTATGCTCCGCTCCAATGCGGAAAGGGTGGGTTATAAGAGCAATTTCACCATCTATGATGCCGCCGACAGTAAATCACTCGTCAAATCCATAATCAAGGATATGGGACTTGATGACAAGATTTACAAGGCATCAACCATTCAGTCGGCTATATCATCAGCAAAAAACGCCCTGATTTCTCCTGAAAAATACGCGCAGCTTGCAGATGTGATGGAGGCTGACAAAAATGCCAGACGCCCGCAGACTTACGCCATCTACAGAATTTACCGCGACAGATGCATTGCCGCCGGCGCAATGGATTTTGACGACCTTCTCTATTATACCAATCTGCTGCTGAGAGACAATCCGGATGTGCTGCGCCACTATCAGGATTTTTTCAGATACATTCTTGTAGATGAGTATCAGGATACCAACTTCGCGCAGCACGTGATTGTGAGTCAGCTAACCAAAGAGAACCAGAGCCTGTGTGTTGTGGGTGACGATGCCCAAAGCATCTACTCTTTCCGAGGAGCAAACATCCGCAATATCCTGAATCTGAAAAATGCGTATCCGGCTCTTAAAATATTCAAGCTGGAGCAGAACTACCGCTCCACCCAGAATATAATCAACGCAGCCAACTCGCTGATAGAAAAGAATACCGAACAGATTCGCAAACAGGTCTTCTCGGAAAAAGAACCGGGAAAAAAAATAGAGGTGGTGCAGAGCTACAGTGATTTTGAGGAAAGTTTTCTGGTAGCAAACCGTATATCACAAATCAAAATGGCATCGGGCGACAGTTTCGATGAATTCGCCATACTCTACCGCACCAACGCCCAGAGCCGAATACTGGAGGAATCGCTGAGAAAAAGAAACATCCCATACCGGATCTACGGAGGGCTTTCATTCTACCAACGCAAGGAGGTGAAAGATGCGATAGCATACTTTCGTCTGAGCGTGAATCCGGATGATGATGAGGCGCTTAAACGTATAATTAATTTCCCGTCACGCGGAATCGGTGAGACTACCGTGGCAAAGATAGTCAGACGCGCGATAGATGAAAATGTAAGTATGTGGAAAGTGCTTGAGAATCCCGCCGGTTACGATCTGAGCGTTAACTCAGGTACGCTAAAAAAACTTGACGGTTTCCGCGAACTGATAAGCGGTTTTATCCAGATGAACCGTGAAGGCAAGGATGCCGAAGAGGTAGCCAAACGCATTATCGAGCGCACCGGAGTGATGAGTATGCTGATTCACGACCGCACTCCGGAGAGCATCTCCAAGCAGGAAAACCTTTCAGAGCTTATCAACGGTGTTAAAGAATTTGTTGAAGAGCAGCGTGAGGAAGGCTCTGAAAACAATTTCATGACCGATTATCTCGCAGGAATTTCTCTCGCGACCGATCAGGATAGTGACAATTCGATTGAAGAGAGAGTTACACTGATGACAGTTCATGCTGCAAAAGGGTTGGAATTCAACAACATTTTCATAGTCGGAGTGGAAGAAGATCTTTTCCCGTCCGCTATGGCAAACAGTTCTCTCGCGGAAATAGAGGAGGAGCGCAGACTGCTGTATGTGGCTATTACCCGCGCCCGACAGTTCTGTATGATAAGCTATGCTTCTTCCCGCTACCGCAACGGACAGACCGTGATGTGCTCTCCATCCCGCTTCCTGCGTGATATAAATCCGGAATATCTTGACCTCATAAGCGGCGCCAGCCTCAACGCTCCCCGCCCGAGTTTCGAGAACTACCGGTCATCCTATCACTCCCAGTCTCCGCGCTACCCGTCAGCGTCCCAGCCTTCCACAAGAAGAGTGCCTGCATCAGCCGCATCAACGTCTGCAGGCGCAGAGGACAAACATAACGTCGATTCACTGAGCGAAGGAATGAGAATAGAGCATTCACGCTTCGGCACGGGAACAATCACGGGTGTAGATACCTCCCAGGCAGAAGCCCGCATAACAGTAGAGTTCGACAACACCGGCAGCAAACTGCTGCTGCTTAAATTCGCACGATTTAAAATTCTGGAATGAGCAACAATCTTACACCGGAAACAATTCCAACCCCATGCTACATCGTGTATGAGGACAGACTGCGCAGAAACCTGCAACTCATCAGCAATGTAAGTAAAGAATCGGGAGCCAAGATAATCATGGCGTTCAAAGCCAACGCTTTGTGGAAGACATTTGATATCATCGGCGAATACTGCCGCGATTTCACGGCATCCTCGCTCAATGAGCTGGAACTCGGCAACACCACCCTCGGTGGAGACGCGCATTCATATTGCCCGGCATATACCGACGAGACGATCGGCAAATATATCGCAGGCTCATCTCATATCACTTTCAACTCTCTTGATCAAGCTAAACGTTTTGCTCCGCAGGCTCTTGCGGCAGGGGTCTCCACCGGGCTGAGAGTCAATCCGCAATGCTCGGTCATTGACACAGACATCTACAATCCCGCTCTCCCGGGCTCCCGCTTCGGAGTCACTGCCGAGGTTATCGGTGACAAGCTGCCCGACTATATAGAGGGACTTCATTTCCACGCTTTGTGTGAATCTGACTCACATGACCTTGAAAAGGTGTTGAAAGCCTTTGAAAGTCAGTTCGGTCATCTGTTACCTCAGGTGAAATGGGTCAATATGGGTGGCGGGCATCTGATGACGCGCGAAGGATATGATACCGGACACCTCATCTCCCTCCTCAAAGATTTCAAGAGCCGCTACCCGTGGATAGAGGTGATTCTGGAACCTGGAAGCGCCTTTACATGGCGGACAGGTGATCTGCTTGCCTCAGTTGTGGATGTAGTCGAGAATCAAGGCATCAAAACAGCTATTATAGATGCCTCATTTGCCTGTCATATGCCGGATTGCCTAGAGATGCCGTATAAACCGGCAATTACGGAGAGCATTGATATTGCAGATGGTAAGCCGACATACCGCATAGGAGGCAATTCCTGTCTCAGCGGTGACTATATGGGAGACTGGGCATTTGCCAAGCCGCTCAAACAGGGCGACCGGCTCACATTTGAGGATATGAATCACTATACAACCGTCAAGACCAATATGTTTAACGGCATTTCCCATCCCTCCATCGCGCTTGTAAAGAGCGATGGGACTACGGAATACCTCCGTAAATATGATTTCGAGGACTATAAATCAAGAATGTGCTGATGGCAAATCCCAGATACTCGGTGATAGTGCCGGTTTATAACCGCAACGATGAGGTTGCCGACCTGCTGGAAAGTCTGAACAAACAGACCGAGCGAGACTTTGAAGTGATACTTGTTGAGGACGGCTCCACACTCCCCTGCACCGATGCCGTTGAGAAATTCGGCGGTAATCTCGACCTCCGGTACTATCACAAGAGCAATGAAGGCAGATCGATCGCCCGCAATTACGGTATCGAGCGGAGCCGTGGCGATATGCTCATATTTTTTGACAGCGACTGCGTTATACCGGAGGACTATTTCGAGAAGCTATCCAAAGCGCTCGCCTCCACTCCTCTTGATTGTTTCGGTGGACCTGATGCGGCACACGAATCATTCTCACCAGTGCAGAAATCAATCAATTTCGCAATGACCTCTTTTCTGACTACCGGCGGAATCAGAGGTGGAAAAGTGAGCCTGGAGAAATTCACCCCCCGCTCTTTCAACATGGGGTATAGCAGAGAAGTCTATAACACCACAGGTGGCTTCCGCGAGATGTTTTCGGAGGATATCGACATGAGTATGCGTATCCGAAACGCAGGTTTTCATATCGGATTGATAAGAGATGCGGAAGTATTTCACAAGCGCAGGGTCGATTTCAAGAAATTCATGCGTCAGGTATATGTTTTCGGTATGTCGCGTATCACCTTGAAGCTACTGTATCCCGATTCCCTGAAAGCGGTTCATGCTCTCCCGGCAGTTGCCGTTGTTGCAGGAATCGTGTGCATTCTACTCGCTATTTTCCTATCACCGTGGTGGTTACTCCCGATTGGAATCTATCTTGCCGCAATCTTCATTTCTGCTCTCGCAAGCACGAGGTCACTCAAAATAGCGGCACTCGCAATACCGGCAAGTGTTATTCAGATATGCGGCTACGGTTGCGGATTCCTGAAAGCATGGTTTACAAAAATCGTGCTCCGGCGCGGTAGAAATATCGATGAGGAGATAGAGATGCGTCGCGGTAAATAACACCGGTATGTTTCAGGAAGATAAAGATATAGGGTTTACGGGGCGTATAGCTGACTTGAGCGAGGATGATCGTCCGCGTGAAAAAGCCATCAGGCATGATATCAGATCACTTAGCAATGCCGAACTGCTTGCCATAATTCTTGGTGGAGGTATGCAAGGTAAATCGGTGATGGATCTGAGCCGCGAAATGCTTTCCAAAGCCCATAACAGTCTTGATACCCTGTCAAGAATGCGCATCAATGAGATGTGCCGCTCGTTCAAAGGTGTGGGTCCCGCAAAGGCAGTCAGCCTTGCTGCCGCATTCGAGCTCGGTATCCGCTGCCGCGATGAGAAAGCCAAAGCGGAATGTACAGTCAGAAGTTCCAAAGATGCCTATAATTATATACGCGGACACCTTGAGCGGCTTGACCGGGAGGAATTCTGGATTCTGACCCTATCACGCTCCAACCGTATTACGGGTGCCGAGTGTGTGAGCCGTGGGGGAACCGCCGCAACAGTAGTAGATGTCAAACTGCTGATGAAAATGGCGGTGGATCGCCTCGCCTCCGGCATAATCGCAGTTCACAATCATCCGAGCGGCAATCTTCATCCGAGTGCTGAAGATGACAGAATCACAAAGAAAATCAAAGACGCCGCACAACTACTTGACATGCGCCTACTCGACCACCTTATCATAAGCCCGGACTCATACTACTCGTATGCCGATTCCGGCACCCTGTAGATCAGAAGCGTACGCCGGTAACAATAGATACGGACGGGATACTGTTGAAGAAGGTGAATCCACGGGCGAAATATGAGTGCCCTTCAAAGTTGCCGATGACAGCAGCAAAAAGGCATCTATGGTTATATACTACTGATCCATAGACTCTTATATTAGCAGAAAACATATCTTTTTTCCCATCAGTAGTGCCTTCATAGGAGTGCTTGTACCCGACCGACGGAAGAACGGTTGCATTAATGAGCCATGTGCGCGGTTTCAATACCCAGTTATATCCGTAGCCTGCGAGCACATCATAGTCCCGGTAAAAGAAATGGTAGTCGGTTTCCAATTTCGGAAGATATTCAAGCATATCGGAAGGGAGCCCAGAGAAATTCATGCCTATCTTCTGGCGGTCATAACTGAATCCTACCATCCATGTGCCGGCACTTCTGAGCTGGTATCTGGAAAAGTTATAAGCCGCGCCCTGAGAGTATTTTCTGTGATTGAAGAAGTAATAGATGTTTGCGGACATTGTCTCCTGGGAAATGTCATTGAATTTATAATCCAGCGAGTGACCGTCCGCGGGACGATAATCTCCGAAGTGTGTAATCTTGGTACCGCCGTTTGCCTTTGAATAGTTTATTCCAGCCGAGAAAAGTCCGCATACAAAATTGAAGTTAAAACTTCTCCGCACGGATGTCTCTCCTCCGAAAATAGCATTGGCGTCCCAAGTGTAACCGGTGCTCACTGCCATAAAACTTATATGCGCACCAAGATCACTATAAAGATTGGATCGGATGCGCAGGTAATTTCTTGAAGAGAAAAACATTTCATTTCCGGTAATCCAATTGTAGCTTCTCGCCATTGCCTTCCATTTTTTACCGGTTCCCACCACATATGCGGAATCATAGTCATTAAAAGTTTTGTCACCCCAATTATAAACATTCACACAGAATCTTGCGAATTTCGGGTAATTTATACCGGGATGATTGACATCGAAATTGGCTGCGATTAGCTGTCTGACCCACGGAAGCCGACTGAACTCAGCGGAATCAACAGGATTGGCAGCGCAGAGTATCTGCGCTGCCAACAATATGAGAATAAGTATGGCTGAATGCCTGAATTTCATTAATACATAGGAGTGAACGGTGCGGTGGGCACAAGGAACTTATTGGCACAGCCAACAGCATCCACTGCATTTGCAACCGTCAGTTTCATAACCGGTGCACCTTTTCTGAGATCACACTTCTTGAGATCCACATATATCACTCCGAGATGAGTGACGGGTTCAAAATAGTAGTATTTGTCCCTAAGGTTGGCAAACGAGCGCCACTGTGTTGATGATACATTAGGCTCGCCGTTAACCGTATAGCGATAAGGCACCGATACATTCATGATAATGCTTCTTGCAATAGCTACTCCGAGGAATGCATCGGCTGTTTTCTCCACATTCTTTTCAAAGAATGAGGCTCTGACAAAACGGTCGGGACTCTTGACTGTGCCGGGAAGCATATTAACGCCTCCGATACCCTTCCAGTAGTTGTTGATTGCAAGCATCTGAGGATACGGAGGGTCGTTGGTGAACACTCTCACAGAGTCGTTATTGTAAATCCTGATGTTGCCATGGTCAAACTCAAACACGGCACTATTGCCCTGTGCATCATTTATAGCCCAATGGAGAGTAGATACCGTGCCACCGTCAAATGTCGCTCCGGAGATGGTGAAGTCTTGCTTGGCGATTGCGTCACAAGCCTCCTGTGTAGTAGAGAAATTATCGAGAATCCAGGCAACGAAAACAGCCAGCGACATTGCGGGTCGTCCTTCCGTCTCCGGGTTTACATATACCGTGCCTTTGCAGAAAAGTCCGTTGACCGCGAGACCTTTCTCGTTCATGCCTTCGGTAATACCTCCATCGTAGCTGACGGCATAGACGGCACCATATTTAGATGTCCATTTAACGGCGTCCGGGGTTACATTACCCACCTTCTTCATACCCTTAGGATAAACATACAGGTTGGTGGGAATAGGTGTTTTCCAGTCAAGCGATCTGCCCACGATAACGAGCGAGCTGTCGCCCTGGTAGGAAACGAGTGAACAAGCCGAGGAATCAACCGCGGTAACTGATGCAACCGCGAAGGTTGCTGCTGCAAGTAAATTTTTCAGTTTCATAAAGCAAAGATACAATGAATTTTTAACAATTCAACGCTTGCGGGGCTTATATGGTTCTGCTATTTTTGTAATAATGTTGATGAGGAAGATAATTCATGTGGATATGGATGCCTTCTATGCATCGGTGGAGCAGCGCGATAATCCTGAGCTGCGCGGCAAACCGATAGCGGTGGGACATGAGAGCGGACGCGGTGTTGTTGCAGCCGCAAGCTACGAGGCTCGCCGTTTCGGTGTTCATTCTGCTATGCCGAGCTCC
>CAMWYV010000011.1 GCA_947178565.1 uncultured Porphyromonadaceae bacterium
TTTTATCAATGCCCTCGCGGGACTCGCCATTATCAGCGTAGCATCCGCGATGATAGGAACATATATCGTTACCCGCCGACTGGTATCTATCAGCGGAGGAGTGACCCACGCCTGCTTCGGCGGACTCGGACTCGGGTATTATTTCGGAGTAAATCCCATTTTGACGGCAGCTTTGTTTGCAATCGCCTCGTCTATGGGTGTAGAGCTGATGTCAACACGAGGAAGAATCAGAGAGGACAGCGCTACCGCGGTGGTATGGGCACTCGGTATGGCTGTAGGTATTCTTTTCGTATTCCTCACTCCCGGATATGTGCCTGAGCTAAACGGCTTTCTATTCGGTAATGTACTTACCATTGCATCGGTTGACCTGTGGGCGTTCGGTATATTCACAGCCGTGCTGCTGATATTCTTCGCTCTCTTCTACAAACAGATTGTGCTATGTGCGTTTGACCGCGACTTTGCAACTGTCATGCATCTGCCTGTGCGGTTATTGAGCTATTCGATGACTGTTCTCGTAGCTGTGTGCATCGTACTCACAATCCGCCTCGTGGGTGTGATGCTGCTGATGTCTATGTTTACCTTGCCACAGATGATAGCTGAGCTATTTTGCCGCCGTTTCGGCACCATAATGCTCACCTCGGTTGCCGTGTCCCTGATCTGTTGCATAGGAGGGCTACTGCTCTGCACTGTTATAGATGTCCCTTGTTCCGCGCTTATCGTATTGGGAATGTGCGGAATATATCTTATTCTCTCATTAGCGGTACCGGTCATCCGCAATTCAAGAATGTCTAAACCCGCGTGATATCGTGAGAAGCAAGCACTTACTAATTCTTGCTACTGCTGTATGTGCGACACTTTTATGGAGCTGCACACCGAAAAAGAATACAGCAGCCACACGCAATTATCAGGCGTTTATCACCCGCTACAACATTTATTTCAACGGCGACGAGCACTATAAGGAGACTCTCAAAAGCATGGAAACAGGCTACGAGGACGATTTCACAAAACTGATTCCCATGCATCCTGCTGAAGCGCGCGACAATAAGGATGCTCCACAGCCAAACGGAGACTTTACACGCTCGATCGAAAAAGCACAGAAAGCCATTCAGCTACGCTCCATAAAGAAGCGCCCGCAGCGCACTCCGGGAAAAAGCAGAGACCCGGAGTATCGCGAATGGCTCAAACGAGAGGAGTATAATCCGTTTATACACAATGCGTGGATGCTTATGGCACGGAGTCGGTATATGAATGGCGATTTTCTCGGTGCCGCTTCCACATTCATGTATATAGCGCGTCATTTCACATGGTTGCCGCAAACCGTGACAGAGGCAAAAATATGGCAGGCTCGCAGCTACTGTGCAGCCGGATGGCTGAACGAGGCTCGTGCTATTCTTGACCGCGTGAAACCGAAAGAACTAACCGATGCCACACTCAAGGGGCTATATGCTTTCACTGATGCCGATATACTCATCTCATCCGGTAACTATGCCGAGGCTGTAGCCCCGCTTAGAGAGGCGATCGAAACCAGCAAGGGAATTCAGCGTACACGCCTAACCTTTCTGCTCGGTCAGATCTTGCAGCGCACAGGTGACAATACCGGAGCTACCGAGGCATATTCCAAGGTAAGTTCCGGACTTTCCACCCCATACCGTATTAAATTCAATGCCCGGATAAGACAAGGTGCTACCGCTTCAGGTAAAAATATAGAATCTGAACTGAAAGCTATCCGCGGCATGGCTAAATATGAACGCAACAAAGAGTTTCTTGACCAGATATATCACGCGGAAGGCAATCTGCTTCTCGCCAAGGGCGATACGATCGGAGCGGTGAAGGCATACACCAATGCTGTAGCCAAATCCACCCGTCAGGGCATCGACATGGCTATTGCCAATCTTACTCTCGGCGCGCTATATTTTGACCTCGGTGATTATGACAAGGCACAGACTTGCTACGCCGCTTCGGTCACAATGATAGGAAATGACTATCCTGATATTGACAAAATAAAACTGCGCTCTGATGTGCTTGATGAGCTTGCAGTGCATTCGCGCAACGTTCATCTCCAGGACTCGCTCCTCGCTCTTGCAGATATGACGGAAGAACAGCGCCTTGAAGTGGTGAACCGTATAATAGCCGACCTTGTGCGCCGCGAAAAGGAAGAGGCGGAAGAGCAGGAACGGCAGAAACGCGACGAAGAGGATGCTGCCAGAGAAAGCGATCAGAGTGCAGGAGAAAATGCCAAAGCCCCGACAGCTTTCACTCTCAATACCGATAACTCATGGTATTTCTATAATCAGAATGTGAAAAATGCCGGTGCCAATGAATTCCGCCGGCGCTGGGGCGGAAGAAAACTCGAGGACAACTGGCGCAGACGCAACAAGAATGATTTCGCCATGGTGAATGAAGATCCGGAAACAGTTGAAAGTACGGACAGCACAATCACTGCGGAAGAAAATACGGAAACGAAACAGAACCGGATAGAAAATGACCCGCATAATCCGCAATTCTATCTGAAAGATATACCGCAGACACCTGAACAACGGAATGCCGCCCATGAAATTATTCAGGAGGGGCTTTATAATATGGGATTGATTCTGAAAGACAAGCTGGAAGACTATCCGGCGGCGGAAAAACCGTGGTTGAGACTGCTCGCCGAGTATCCCGACAATGTGTATCGCCTCGATACCTATTACAATATGTATCTGATGTATATGCGCATGGAAGATATGGCTCAGGCGGAGAAATATCGTCAGCTCATTCTGTCTCAGTTTGCCGAATCTCCACTCGGTGCGGCAATGACTGACCCTCAGTATCTTGATAACCTTAAGGAGATGCCGCGCAAGCAGGAAGAGCTTTACGGGCAGGCATATACCGCTTTTCTTGAAAACAAGAACAGTGATGTGCTTCTGGCGGTCGAGACAGCTCAGGAAAAGTATCCGCTCAGTCCGCTTATGCCGAAGTTTCTTTTTCTGGGAGCGCTAACTAATGTTTCAGAAGGAAATACCACCGCATTCCTGAGTGACCTGCGTACTATCGTTGAGCGCTATCCCGATGCGGATGTGACCCCGCTTGCCTCAGCATATATCAAAGGTGCGACCTCCGGCAAAAAACTAAGTACCGGCTTACCGAACCGTGCCGGAATGATACGCTCCATAAGACTCACCGATGACAGCGGTGCCGAGCTGACACAGGTAGCAGATACGGTGAGAATGAATCTTGACCCGGATGTGCCTCAGATGCTTCTGCTGTCTTATCCGCTGGACAGTGTGAACGCCAACGAGATTCTATATGATGTTGCTCGTTTCAACTTCAACACTTTCAATATACGAGATTTTGACCTTGAACAACTTGAATTCGGCAACCTGGGCATTCTTCTGATTAAAGGCTTTGCCAATATAGGAGAGGTATCCCGGTATCGCGCGATGCTTGAAGGTTCCGGCGGTATCAGTCTGCCGGTGGAAGTGGTACCGATCGTAGTGTCGGAAGAGAATTTTGCAGTAATTTTGCGTAACGGTCTCACCTTGGACATGTATATCCGTGCTGCTGAGGAAGCTGCATCACGCGGAGTGCATGAAGCGGTGCTCTCTCCGGATGAGTACCCTGAGGAGGAAGAGATGTATGGATCTAATGATCAGGAAGAAGAATGAGCGATATAAAACCTAAAATACTATGGGCGGACGATGAGATAGACCTGCTCAAACCCCACATCATGTTTCTACAGTCGAAAGGCTATGAAGTAGTGACTGCAAACAGCGGGGTTGATGCTCTGCACTACGCCGATTCCAATCCTTTCGATCTGGTGATTCTTGATGAAAATATGCCGGGCATCACCGGATTGGAAACTCTTTCGCGGCTCAAGGAGGCAAAACCTCATCTGCCGGTGATTATGATTACCAAAAGTGAGGAGGAAAATATCATGGATCAGGCTGTGGGTAGCAAAATTGCCGACTATCTGATCAAACCGGTGAATCCCAATCAGATTCTATTGTCGATAAAGAAGATATTGCATTCCTCCACTCTTGTTGCGCAACAGTCGCTTAACTCATATCGCGACGAATTTGCCCACATTTCATCCCTGACTTACTCGGCGACGTCGTTTGCGGAATGGTGTGAACTGTACCGCAAGCTGGTTTTCAGACAGACAGAGCTTGAAGTACCGGGAGCTGCCACGGAGATGGCTGAAATGCTTCTGAGCCAGATTAATGAAGCCAACCTTTCATTTGCCAAATTCATAGAACGAAATTATGCGTCATGGATAGCATCGCCCGAGTCCGCACCGCTCATGAGTCACCGCCTTATGCGTGAAAAGGTTATTCCGTTGCTTGACGAAGGCAAAAGAGTGTGGCTGGTTGTAATTGATAATTTCCGCTACGACCAGTGGATTGCTGTGAGTCCCCTTCTTGGTGATATTTTCAATATCAGCAGCGAACTGTATTGCTCGGTATTGCCTACGGCGACACAATATTGCCGTAATGCGATATTTTCAGGCTTACTTCCCCGGCAGATTGCCTCGCAGTTTCCGCAGCTATGGGTGGATGAAGACAGCGAGGAGGGTAAGAATCTGAATGAAGAGCCTCTTATCGAAACTTTTATGCAACGTATGCGTCGCGATTACCGCATATCATATTCAAAACTCAATGATTCCGAGAGTTGCGCACGCATGACTGCAAGAATCAGTGACCTCAAAAACAATAACCTGAATGCGGTAGTGCTTAATTTCATTGATATGCTCAGCCATGCGCGCACCGAGTCAAAGGCTGTGCGCGAACTCGCCTCGACCGATGCTGCATACCGCTCAATAACAGGCTCATGGTTTCTGCATTCACCGCTGAGTGAACTGTTCAAAGCTATTGCCCGCACAGGCGATACGGTTGTTCTCACCACCGACCACGGTACAGTCAGAGTGGATAATCCTATAAAAGTAGGAGCGGACCGTGATATAAACTCAAATCTCAGATATAAGGTCGGTAGAAATCTCGGAGTAAACCCGGGCAAGGTGCTTGAGGTGAAAGATGCCGCTGAATTCGGACTCCCCTCTCCCGGTATCTCATCCTCCTATATATTTGCGCGCGGTAGGGATTTCTTTGCCTATCCCACAAATTTCAACCGCTATGCGCAGCACTACCGCGACACTTTTCAGCACGGAGGCATATCCATGCAGGAGATGCTGGTACCCGTGGTGACCCTTATACCCAAACATTAAATTGACAAATAATTATCAGAATATGGCAAAACATACTGTTACAATAGCCTCTACAGACGATCTGCCGCGCGCAGCTAAAGAGTTTGCATCTCTCATGGACGACCGCACCGTATATGCTTTCAGCGGTGAGATGGGTGCGGGAAAAACCACTTTTATCTCAGCGCTATGCAAGGAATTGGGAGTCGATGAAGATTTCGCGGGATCTCCAACATTCTCTATCATAAATGAATATCGCTCAGATACCACCGCTGAACTTATATATCATTTCGACCTCTATAGAATAGAAAATATCGAGGAGGCGTTTGACATAGGGGTGGAAGACTATTTTGACTCGGGGGCACTATGCCTGCTCGAGTGGCCTGAAAAAATCGCTGATATTCTGCCTGATGACACTGTTGATGTGAATATCACGGTCAATCCTGACGGAAGCCGCACGCTAACCTTTGACGGCGAAGACTGATATCAGTCTTCGCTATAGTGGCGAAGCACGCGCCTATAAGAGTTAAAAATCTTTGACTTTGACACGAAACCCACATATCTGCCGTTTTCCACCACCGGCAGGTTCCAGGCACCGGTGTCATCAAAGGTTTTCATCACTGTTTCCATACTGCTGCCTACCTCTATGCTTGCCGGCGGAGTACTCATGAATGTGCGTACATACATACGGCGGTAAAGATCCGGCCGGAACATTATGTTTCTGATTTCATCCAGAAGAACCACTCCGAGCAGACGTCCGTTGTCGCGTTCAACTACCGGAAATAGGTTGCGGTTGCTCTTGGATATTACCTCTACCATCTCTTTCAGACTCATGTCCGGATTCACCGTCATGAAATCCGTTTCAATCACATTGTCAATTTTAAGCAGGGTTAGCACAGCCTTATCCTTGTGATGGGTAAGCAGCTCTCCGCGCTGCGCTAGACGCATTGCATAGATGCTGTACGGCTCAAACATTTTTATAGTGCCGTAGCTTAGAGTGCTGACAATAAGCAGTGGCAGAAACAGTTCGTAGCCGCCGGTAAGCTCGGCAGTGAGGAAGATAGCCATGAGAGGCGCATGCATAACACCGCTCATAACACCGCTCATCCCCATCAGAGCGAAATTTTTAACCGACAGATCTAGTCCGAAAAGATGGTTTGTGAGTGAAGCGAAAAAGAATCCCGCCATACAGCCCACATACAGCGATGGAGCGAATGTGCCTCCAACGCCTCCGGCACCGTTTGTCGCTGAAGTAGCGAATACTTTTGTCAGGATTATCAGTCCTATGAATACGAGGATGAACCAAACGTTGTCACGGTCGGCATAGAACATGGAGCTATTGAGTATTCCGCCGACATCTCCTCCCAGCAGACTGACGATTGCGCCATAGCCCTCACCGTATAGCGGTGGAAAAATGAATATGAGGCTTGACAGAATAGCACCGCCCACACAGAGCTTCACAAACCGGTTTTTGATGGAACCGAAGTAATTTTCCATCATGTTCATAACTCTGGTAAAGTAGAGCGACACCAGTCCGGTGAACACTCCGAGCAGTATTACGAAAGGTATTGCGCCGGTAACAAACGGCTCGCTCTGAATGAAAAAGAACTCCACATCGTAGCCGGTGAAAACATACGCGATAGTAGCCCCGGTGATCGACGAGATGAGAAGCGGCATGACGCTCACCGTAGTGAGATCTATCATCAGTACCTCCAGAGTGAACAGCATACCGGCTATAGGTGCCTTGAAGATACCGGCGATGCCGGCAGCGGCTCCGCATCCCACCAGAATCATAAGCACTCTCGGCGGCATACGCATCCATGACCCGAGATTGGAGCCGATGGCGGCTCCGGTATATACAATCGGACCCTCCGCTCCCACCGATCCGCCGAAGCCGATGGTTAGGGAGCTGGCGAGCATGGAACTATACATATTGTGCCGCTTCAGGCGGCTCTTGTTCTGGGAGATTGCATATAGCACCTTGGTTACACCGTGGCTGATATTGTCACGCACTACATATTTGACAAACAGCACCGTGATGATGACCCCTACTACCGGATATATGAAGTATAGATAGTTGCCCTCATTAATAGCAAAGTGAGACGTGAGGAGCGAGCTGATAAGATGAATCAGATTTTTGAGAATAAGAGCGGCGAAGCCTCCGAGAGTGCCGACTATAAGAGAAAGAATCACCACAAAGGTTTTCTCAGTAACATGCTTCTCACGCCACAGCAGAAAGCTCATGAAGCTGTCGTGAAGCCGCTCTTTAAGTGATTTTTTCTCTACTGTCATACCACTATTTTCTTATAACGGTTATGAGTCCGCCGCTGCCCAGCTTGATGACAGTGGAAGGTTTTGCGGCGCGGCTATCCTCCCTGCGGGTAAGAGCCACATAGTCCGCCGATTCAAGGATCTCCGCACTTATCTGAGCATAACTCCGCGGAGCAGGACTGCCGCTTATATTGGCGCTGGTGCTGACCAACGGTTTACGCAGTGCGCGGCACAATGCACAGCAAAACGGGTCGGCGGTTACACGGATTGCCGCACTGCCGTCCTCGGCAAGCAGCTCCGGAGCCAGCCCTGCCGGATGATCATAGACTATCGTCATAGGATTCACCGCTGCCTCTATCAGCTCAAAAGCCACCTCTGGAATATCATCAACCCAGCGCTCAAGCATAGCCTCGTCACTCACAAGGCTGATGAGAGCCTTGGCATCTGCACGACGCTTGATTTCAAACACCCGGCGAACAGCCGCGCTGTCGGTAGCATCGCAGCCGATACCCCAAACAGTGTCTGTCGGATAAACAATTACGCCACCACGCCTCAGCGAGGCAACGCAAGCATCTATGTCCTCACGGTCAATCATTATTGCAAAGATAACTAACAAACCCTAATCCGCAACCCACACCCATTATTTTTTTCATTCCTCCCCTCCAGCCTATTTTCAAATTCAAGGCTTACATCACCAGATATCAATCCCCAAACGTGTTAAAAGAAAAGAGGACTCTCGTGGTGAGAATCCTCAATTCAGTACCCGGACCCGGGATCGAACCGGGATGGGTTGCCCCACCGGTGTTTGAGACCGGCGCGTCTACCGATTCCGCCATCCGGGCATGACGGTTTAGCGGCAACAAAGTTAGCAATTGTTTGGATGCGCTGCAACTGATTGGCGCAATTTTAATGTTTTTCGCGGATAAAATGCATCGGGGTTAATTTTTTTCGATAAATTTGCGGAAACCATAACCAGTACCTTAACTATGCCAAAGAGTAAAAAAACTCTCAATCTGATTAAGAATGACCCGTGGCTGGAGCCTTATGCTCCTGCAATAATCGGTCGCTACGAAGACGCTGTGAAAAAGGAAACCGAGCTCATCGGCGCTTCAGGTTCTCTCGATAGCTTCGCAAACGCTCACAATTATTTCGGGCTACACCGCACAGCCGATGGAGGCTGGGTGTTCCGCGAATGGGCTCCCAACGCTACTGAAGTCACACTAATAGGCGATTTCAGCGACTGGAAGGAGCAGGTGCGCTACACTCTCCACCGGTTGCAGGACAGTGGCGTGTGGGAAATAACCCTTCCGGCAGACGCACTTCGTCATGGTCAGTTCTACAAGATGATTGTGCGCTGGAACGGTGGCGAAGGAGAGAGAATTCCCGCATATGCCACCCGCGTGGTGCAGGATGAGAATACTCACCTCTTTTCAGCTCAGGTATGGAGTCCGGAGCCATATGAATGGAAGGCTAAGAAATTCAAGCCGGATACCAAGCCGCTATTAATATATGAGTGCCACATCGGCATGGCTCAGGAGCGCGAGGGCGTCGGCACCTATACCGAGTTCCGCGACCTGATTCTGCCGCGCATACACGCCGATGGCTATAATGCGATACAGATTATGGCTATTCAGGAGCATCCCTATTACGGTTCGTTCGGCTATCATGTGTCAAGTTTCTTCGCTCCATCCAGTCGCTTCGGCACACCGGAGGAGCTGAAATCTCTAATCGACAAGGCTCATGAACTGGGTATCGCAGTGATTATGGACATTGTTCACAGCCATGCGGTAAAGAATGAGGTAGAGGGTCTCGGCAGACTAGACGGCTCACCGGATTTATATTTTTACGGAGACGGCAGGAGGGAGCATCCGGCGTGGGATTCTCTCTGTTTTGATTACGGAAAGAATGAGGTGCTCCACTTCCTGCTCTCCAATTGCAAATACTGGCTGGAGGAGTTCCGGTTTGACGGTTTCCGGTTTGACGGCGTTACCTCAATGCTATATTACAGCCATGGGTTGGGAGAGTCATTCGGCAGCTACGATGACTACTACAACGGTCATCAGGACACCAACGCAATAACTTATCTCACCCTCGCCAACAAACTCATCCATGAAATAAACCCTAATGCAATCACTATCGCGGAGGAGATGAGCGGTATGCCCGGTCTCGCCATTCCTGTCAAGGACGGAGGCATAGGTTTCGACTACCGCATGGCTATGGGAATCCCTGACTACTGGATCAAGACCCTCAAGGAGAAGAAGGATGAGGACTGGCACCCGACCTCCATTTTCTGGGAGCTGACAAACCGCCGCGCCGATGAAAAAACCATATCTTATGTAGAGAGCCACGACCAGGCGCTTGTAGGCGACAAAACTGTGATTTTCCGACTGATTGACGACCAGATGTACTGGCACATGATGAAGGACGACGACAATATGACTGTTGCCCGCGGAATCGCGCTTCACAAAATGATCCGCCTTGTCACCGCCTCTACAATCAACGGCGGCTACCTCAACTTCATGGGTAATGAGTTCGGACATCCGGAGTGGATTGACTTTCCGCGTGAGGGCAACGGATGGTCATACAAATATGCCCGACGCCAGTGGGATCTTGTTGACCGCGCAGAACTGAAATATGTGTATCTCAACGACTTTGACAACGCGATGATTCACCTCATCAGCGGAGTATATAACTTCCAGGCGCTTCCGGTGGAAAAACTCTGGGAGAAGGACGATGACCAGGTGCTTGCCTATAAGCGCGGCGACCTTGTATTCGTGTTCAACTTCAATCCCTTCAAATCGTTTGACGGCTACGGCATCCTCACGCCTCCGGGTCAATATGACGTGGTGCTGTCAAGCGACAATCCCGTATTCGGCGGCTACGGCAACATTGATGAGAGTGTGACTCACTTCACCGAGAGCGACAAACTATACTCGCCTCATGGTGTGGAATGGCTACGCCTTTATCTGCCCGTGCGCTCGGCACAGGTGCTACGCCGCCGCCAAGAAATGCCAGGCAAACCGGCGGCTATAAAGCCCGCCGCCAAGAAAACTACGACCAAAAAGGCAACAGCAAGCTCAGCCAAGAAGCCTGCCGCCCAAAAAAACACCGCTAAAAAGTGACAGACAGCACCATCAGGTGCGTAAATGAGAAAAGAAAAAGCTCCGGGGCAAATGCCTCGGAGCTTTAACTATGATGCTCATATAGGGGTTTATTCGAGTTCGCGGGGGATTGCTACGATTTTGAGGTTCACACCGCGAATGAAATCCGTAATATTGTCACGGACTTCTCCTTTGGCTACGTCAGCCTCAATGCGGCGAAGCGCGTTAAATACCGATGTACCTGTCTGATATATGTGACGATACGCTTTCGCTATATCGTCAATCTGATCTTCGTTGTAGCCACCTTTGCGAAGAATCACAGCATTGACTCCGAAGTAGGAGGCAGGGTTGTGTGCCATAATGATATAAGGAGGCACATTGCCGGTAATGCGGCAGCCGCCTTTGATAAGCACCCATTCTCCAACCTTGCTGTTTTCATGGAGCATAACGCCGCTGGAGAGGATAGTGCACTTGCCCACCTCAGTGTCACCGGCGATCAGAACCCCATTTCCGAGCACACATTTGTCACCGATATGCGAATCGTGTCCGATATGGGAGTCAGCCATGATAAACGAGTCGCTACCGATGCTTGTACCACCGTCAGAAGAAATACCTCTGTTGATAATCACGTGCTCACGAATCATGTTATTGTCACCGATATAGCAGTATGTCTGCTCACCTTTCCACCTGAAATCCTGTGGGTCTGCACCAATAACAGAACCCTGATAAAGCTTATTGTTCTTACCGAGACGGGTACCATTTATCACACTTGTGTATGACATAATCTCACATCCGTCACCGATCTCAACATTCGCATCGATGAATGCGAAAGGATGAATAGTGACATTATCGCCAATCTTCGCTGAAGGATCAACGTGGGCGAGTTTGCTGATATTGTTAGCCATGGAATATATTTTTAGTATTTAAGGTCAGTATTATCTACCACCGCCCATACTCTGATAGAGATTGATAACGGCAGCCGCTCTCGCGCGGTCGCAAGCAATAACAGAGAGCTGGCTCTGAAGAAGGCTCTGCTGTGCCGTCAGCACTTCAAGATAGGTAGTGTATGATGTGCCGAGTCGCAGAAGCTCTTCTGTTATATCCACCGATTTCTGAAGATCCTCAACCTGCTTGGCTAGATACTCGCTCTTCTCTATATTATTCTGATACGC